>JANQRN010000119.1 GCA_028284545.1 Rhodothermales bacterium
ACGCTCGCGCTGCGCGTGCGAGAGGAAGCAGGGATGCTGACAGTCGACATCCTAAATCACCTCGGAATAACGCACCGCAGGCTTGGCGACTTCGAATCCGCGCTCAAGTACTACCAGGAGGTTGTCGCGCTCGCAACTGAAGCGGAGGACAAAGAGACACTGGCCGGTGCCCTTTCGAACATCGGCGTCGTGTACCTCTACGCGGAGCGGCCCGACCGCGCCGTTCGGTTCTTTGAGCGGGCGCGCAAGCAGTCTGACGAAATCGGCGACCAGCAGGGTGCGCTCAACTCCGTCATCAACCTGGCGAGCGGTCATTTCGAAGCGGGTGATTACGAGGCGGCCGAGCCGTTTACGGAAGAGGCGATCAACCTTTCCCGCGAACTTCAGGACGAACTGAACGAGGCGACGGCACTCGTGGCGGCAGCCAACGTCAAGACGCGGCTGGACCGTTTCGAAGAAGCGGAGGCGGATTATGAATCCGGTCTGCAGCTCTCCCTGGATCTGGGTGTCCCCGACAAGATATTCGCCGCGATGCTCGGACTTGGTGAGCTGAACGAGCGACGCGGCCGCTACGACGACGCCATCGTGCACTACGAACGCGCCTTTGACGTACTCGAGACGGCGCGCGGCAATCTGGAGACCGACGAGGACAAAGCCGGATTCCTCGCGCAGCAACGGTACGCGTACGAGGAGTATGTCCACATGCTCACCAAGCTGCACGGTGCCGAGCCGGCCGGGGGGCACCACGAACGCGCGTTCCAATTTGCCGAGCGCGGTAAGGCGCGGGCGTTCCTGGATCTATTGTCTGAGGCGCTGGCCGATGTCAAGAGTGGTGTAGACCCGACGCTGCTGCAGCGGCAGGATAGCCTGCTGCAGAATATTGCGTCGCTCCGCAATGACCTCGTGCGTGCCGGAAGTGCCGACGGTCGTGCCGACGGGAGTGCTGACTCGCTGAAAGCTAACCTGGAGTCGCGCCTGGCGGAGAGCCAGAAGACCTACGCTGCTCTCGAACGGCAGCTTCGCGCTGAGAACCCGCGTTTTGCGGAGCTGCAGTATCCACGCCCCAGCGGGATCGCGGAGGTTCAATCAAATGTGCTCGACGAGGAGGTCGCGCTGCTGCAATATTCCGTCGGCGACAGCAGTTCTTCGATGTGGATCATCACAACCGAGTCTGCGGAACTGGTGTCACTGCCGAATCGGGCGGCGCTGCGTGAACAGGTCGAGTTGATCCGCTTTGCGCTGACCGATCCGACCAAAGATGATGTTGGGCTGTTCGCCCGTTCTGCGTACAGACTCTACGAACAGCTCATCGCGCCGGCATCTGCGGTGCTCGAGGAGAAGCGCAAGCTCATCATCGTCCCCGATGACGTGCTGTCCTATCTGCCGTTCGAAGCGCTGCTGACGCAAGCTGCAGAAGCCGACGCTGAATTCTCGGATCTACAGTACCTGGTCTCGTCGCATGCGGTCAGCTACGCCCAATCGTCGAGTATTCTCGGTCAACTGGCATCCAATCGTGCGGAGCGAGCAACTAATGAGAGTCGGGGCTTACTCGCTTTTGGCGATCCGGTTTTCGCCTCAGAAATTCCTGGAGACTCCCGTGGTGGGCCAAGCGACTTGCAGCGACTTCCTTACAGCGGTGCCGAGGTCCAGAGCATAGCGACCTATTTTGACGAGGGCGACGCGGATGTTTTCCTCCGCGCCGACGCCACCGAGGAACGCCTGAAGTCGATCGAGGCCATGGGCAGCTACCGCTATCTCCACCTCGCTACACACGGACTTGTTGACGACCGACGCCCCGATTTCTCAGCGGTTGTGCTCTCGTCTGATGACGACCCAACCGAAGACGGGATGCTGCAGGCGGCGGAGATATTCAACCTGAAAATCAACGCTGACCTGGTTGTGCTGTCTGCATGCGAAACGGGTCTCGGTCGATTGGTACGGGGCGAAGGCCTCGTCGGACTAACTCGCGCTTTTATGTACGCCGGCGCGCCTTCAGTGGCGGTCAGCCTGTGGGCAGTTGCCGACGAATCGACCTCCAACCTGATGCAGCACTTCTACGGCAACGTGGTCCAGGCGTCCACGGACAAGAGCGACGCCATGCGCCTTGCCAAGGTCGCGATGATCCAATCCGACGAATATGCTCACCCGTTTCACTGGGCTCCATTTGTCCTCACGGGTGATTGGAGGTAGCTCAATGGCGAAAGACCAGAAACCGCACGTTACCTATATGGGCCTTTGGTTATCACCAAAGCATTTACGATGTTGCACTTAGCGGCAAATCACCCAAAATCCGGAACGCGTCGACGCCTGTTGTCGAGGAGCGTGCTGTCGAGACCGGCGGCGCCCAGTCCGGAGCAGATCCCAAAAGAGGACCCCTAGGGCTCAATTCCGAACCCGGAAGTCCGCTCGCGAAAACCGTTACACATCCCGAATGTGTCGCAGGCAGTAGCTGCGCCACGTGAAGGCACAGTAGTACCTGACATGCACTCCTACGCCCAACGCACACTCCGAACCACAGCGGCGCTCTTCTTCGCCGCGTCCATTGGTCTGTCGACGCACTCGAGCTCGGCGCAGATCCATCAAGCGTCGCTTGAGGAACTGGCGACCACGTCAACGTCTGTCGTCGTCGGAAAGACAACAGATGTTCGCAGCTTCTGGAACGCTGAGCGGACGCGCATCCTCACGGAAGTGACACTACAGGTCGACAACCAGGTAGCCGGCGCTGCTGCCGCACAGACTGTGATCACGATTCCCGGTGGTCGCGTAGGTAACGCGCTGTACGAGGTGTCCGACATGCCGGTCTTTGTTGAAGGCGAGGAGGTCGTCGTATTCCTCTGGCAGGACGCCTCCGGCCGCAACCTGGTGACGGGAGGTTCACAGGGTCGCATCGGCATCGAGGTCGATGCCGTGTCGCAGCGGCGTGTCGCGGTGACATCGGAGGCCACCGCCGAGCACGCAGGCGGTATCGTCGGGGAGGCGTCGGATATGCCGGCCAAGAAAGTGCCCCTCGAGCAACTCATCGACCGCATCAGAAGCGCGCGCGAACAGTAGCTACTCGGCATCGCGCAGTTGCACCGCACATCGTCATCCAGTACCCGCCCCGCACCGCCCTACGGATCGGGATAGACCCAACTCCTACAATGAAACGCATCCCCACATTCCGAATCCCGGCGCTCGCTCTACGAAGCCGCCTCTCCGGCTGGCACTTCGACCTGAAAGCGCTCCGAATTCTGGCTCTCGCGATGATAGCGGTCGCGCTCACCGCCCAGAGTGCAACGGCTCAGGTATGTGATGACCTGGGTACTTTCGACATCGACTTCAACGACCCGCTGGTCAACCCACTGAGGGCCCCAACGCCGTTGAACGCGTCCAACGTCGGTGGTCAGGTGTTCAACGCCCCGTGTACCGGGCAGATCAACTCGATTTCGTTCTACGTATCGAACGGTGGTTCGCCGTCGTTCCCGATTGAGGGCAGTCTCAGATTCTTTGCGGACCAGTACCTGAATCCGACTACGTTCCTCATGTCGGTGCCGATCTCCATTCCCGGGATTGGACCCCAGACAGTCGAGTTGCCTGGCGGCGTGTTCGTTACAGCGGGGAATGAGTACTCGTTCGTCGTTGATCCGACCAGTGGAAGCGGCACCTTTGAAGGTTCGAACGACAACAACTTCATCCCGAACAGCAACAGGTTCGTAAGCAACCCCGCCTTCCCACCCGGCAACCAGTACAACGGTGCGGGTGGCGACGCGAACCACGCTATCAATTTTGGACCGGCCGAGTACGAGCAGTGCGAAGCGTCCGACGACATAGATATCACGGCCGACATCAACAGTTTTGCGAACCTGAATTCCACTCAGGGCGTAGGGCAGACACTCACGGCTCCGTGCCACGGAACGATGGACAGTTTCACGGTCGTGGCTGACGGAAGCGTTTTTCCGATTGAGGGGACAGTCCGTGTGTTCTTCGGCAGCGGCGGGCTAGGAAAAGAAATCGCCAGCACTTCGTATTCAATTCCAGGAAACGGAACCCACACCGTTTCGCTGCCAAGTGTTGGCGTTGCGGGTGGAGAAGTCTATACGGTTTTCTTCGACGCCCCAACGACCGGAGTCGGCAACCTGTACGGTATTGGTGGCGCCGACGTCTATGGGCCCGGCACCTGGGTTATCGGCCCCAACCCGGCAGGTATCGTCGGGCTCGCGTTTGACCTGGGCTTTGGGGTGACCTTTGGTGATTTCTGTATCGGTGTCTGCGAGCAGTTCGTGGCATTGACCGAATTGTACAAGTCAACGAATGGAGACGCCTGGACCAACAGCACAAATTGGTTTTCCGGGAGCGTCCCGTCGGATTGGTTCGGTGTGACCGGGCCTGACCAAGAGGTTGGGGATATCGACCTCTCGAACAACAACCTGACGGGCACACTGACCGACGACATCGGCGGCCTGGGCTTCTTATCAGGGGGCATTAATCTGTCCGGCAATGCGATCGGTGGAACCATCCCCGCCGGGCTGGCAAACATTACCACCGGGTTCCGATCACTCGACCTTACGGGAAACAACTTCACCGGGGGTATTCCGGATCTTTCGCCCGTTGCGGCGTCGTTCCTTGAGCTGAAGCTCGGTGACAACGATCTGTCCGGATCGATTCCTTCAGACATCGATGACCTGATACAGCTTCGGGTTCTCGAGTTGTACGACAACAACTTCACCGGGCCGATTCCTCCCGAAGTCGGCAACCTGACCAATCTCACGTCGCTTGAACTCGCCGGCAACAGTCTGTCTGGTGCCATTCCGACCACAATCAGCAACCTCACCGCGCTGACCACGCTGAACCTTCGCGACGCCGGGTTGAGCGGACTCATACCGTTGTCTCTGAGGTTCCTGACCAACCTGCAGATCTTACAGCTGTCCAGCAATGCGTTTGTCGGACCCGTTCCCGATGTCTCCGACATGTCCGACTTGGGCATACTCAGCCTCGACAACAACCAGCTGACCGGATCGGTGCCAACGCTTGACGGTGTCGACGTGCCACAGCTGGGCGAGATCAACCTCAGCAACAACAATCTGACGGGCCCGATCCCGCCTAGCACGTACAATCTGCCGTCCCTGACTTTCCTGGGCCTGGCGTCGAATCAACTGACAGGTTCGATTCCGGAAGTCTCCGGAACGTTCAATCTGACGCTCACCGAGCTGGCACTGAATGACAATCAGCTAACGGGCAACGTGCCCGCGTCGATGCTGTGCATCGTGAACATCCGGAACCTCGAACTGAGCTCAAACCAGCTGTCAGGCACGTTCCCGGACAACGGGATGACGTGTGGTGAGACGTGGGATGAGCTGACCTCGCTCGAGTGGATCAACCTGTCAAACAACCAGTTCGCCGGTGCGATACCCTCGTCGTTTTCGGGTATCAACGCGCAGTCGGTCTTCCTCTCGTCAAACGAATTTGACGACCTTCCGAACATGAGCTTCGCTCCGTCGATCACGTCGCTCGACGTATCGAACAATCGACTCGACTTTGACGACATCGCGCCGAACGTGGGTGTCACCGGCATCACATACGCACCCCAGAAAACTTTCGGAACGGCAGGCAATGTGCCCGTGACGATAGGTTCAAGTGTCTTTCTGGCGTTCCCCAGCGTCGGGGGGGCGGCGAACACGTACGAGTGGCAGAAGGATGGCTTCCCGGTCGTCGGCTCGGACTACGTGTCCTACAGCGTCGGTTTCGTGGATGGGGACGCGGGCGGCACCTTCGTCGGCGCACAAGCTTCTGACGCTGGTGACTACCAGCTGCAGGTGACCGACACGGCCGTCCCCGGCCTTACGCTGGAGAGCGAACTGCTTTCGGTTTCCGTAAACGCGGCGTTCACGGCTCCTGAGGGTTACGTCTTTACCGAGTACGCAACGGGACTCACGCTGCCGCAGGGCGTCGC
>JANQRN010000141.1 GCA_028284545.1 Rhodothermales bacterium
TGACGAGCTGTTCGAACCGGCAAGTGCCCGCCTCACCCTGGCGGGACGTGAGCAGATCAACACAGTTATCGGCGGCTTCCTGACTGACGATTTGCGTCACGTCGTGGTGGTTGGACACGCCGACGACAGCAAGCCGGGGCCCGCCCTCGCGCGGCAGTACCCAACCAATTGGGAGCTCTCCGCCGCGAGAGCGACCGCGGTCGTGCGTCACATTCTTGACGTTACCTCCTTCGACCCTGCGGCTATCAGTGCCGTTTCGCATGGAGACGCCCATCCCGAGTACAGCAACGCCACGCCGAATGGACGCAAGATGAATCGGCGGATAGAAATCCTGCGGCGATAGTACACCGGGACTACGGTCGCGGGGTTAGGCCGATGAAACCCATCATCCGGCCGGTTGGCGTGTTTGGCGCGGCGTGGGACGCGGCACGGTAGGAGAAGAAGAGGTCAGAGTCGGCGTAGGTACACCGCTTGTCGCGCTCGATTCGCTCGGTGGGCACGCCCGACCGCTCCAGCATCGAGACAAGATAGCCGCCCAGGTCAACGTGTGGCCGACCACCGGGAACGTGCGTCGTAACAAACTCCGGTGGAAAGCGATCAGCAACCTCCGGGCCCACTTCGAAGTGTCGCTGAGAGATACAAGGAGATACGAAGGCTTGACATCTGGGTAGCGAGGCGCCGAGCGCGCGCAGTTGATCTGTCAATACCGGAATGATGCCATCGCCATTTGCATCAATTCCGACGGCACCACGCCAGCCGGCATGTGCTGCCCCCACACACCCGGCTCGCGCGTCAGCAACGAGTACCACAGCACAGTCTGCGGCGACGATGCCCAACAGAAGTCCGCGTGCGCGCGTTACCAACCCGTCGCAATTGCGAACCAGCCCAGGTTCCGCGACAACTTCAACACTGGTCCCGTGTACCTGGCCGGCGATCGCAAGTCCGTTCTCCGGAAAGCCCACCGACGCAAGTAACCTGCTGCGGTTCTGCGCCACGCAGTCAGCATCGTCACCGCTGCTTACGGCCAGGTTCAGAGAGTCGAACGGCGGTTCACTGACCCCTCCTTTGCGTGTCGTGAAGCCAGCGACAACCCCGTCCTGCCCTGCCAGTGCCTTAATCATCTCCGGCGGCGGACAGATGTTCGGCATAGCTGCGCTTTAGCAGACACTGAAAATGATGGACACCGTTCTCAGCGTCGTACGAGAACCTGCCGCGGTCGTACGCCCGTGACTTGAGGCCTCGCTGGACGTGTCGACAGATGTCAATGTCCTCCTGCTGCACCTTCTCGGCAAAAGACTGGTCGGCCTCGATCGTAGCACGGTTCTCCGCGATCACCGACGCGGGGTAGTAGTAGTCGAAGTGCACGAAGCAGTGGTCAGGTCCGTCCGGAATCACGACGTTCGTCTGAAGCCTGTCCGGCAGAATATTCAACATGAAGTTCGGATACACGAAGTAGTAGAATGCCCGCTCGGTGTCGTCGTGCTGAAGCGGACTATGCTGCAGAGAGTAGTTTTCAAAGGTCACCGTCTCGTATTCGCGATAGTCTAGAACGTCGCAGAGCTCCGGGTGCACGAGTGGCAGGTGGTAACCCTCCAGATAATTGTCAACGTAGACTTTCCAGTTGCATGGAACGTCATACGTCACGCGACGCTCGAATTCGAGTTGATCTAGCCTGAGCGGCGCTATGTTTTGCGCGATGCCGTCGAACAGAGACCCAAGCGTGATCGCGTCTCCAGGCGGATTCAGCCTCACAAAGACCATTTCGCTCCAGAGTGCGACCTCGATCTCAGTTAGGCCGTAGTCGCGACGATCAAAAAGCTCTGTGCGGTCGAAACGCGGCACACCGCGGAGCATTCCATCGAGGCGGTACGTCCAACCGTGGTATTGGCACTGCAGCATGCGCAGCGTGCCGCAGTCGGCCGTGACAAGCGGGCCGCCCCTGTGCTTGCACACGTTGTAGAAGGCTCGCAGCGTCGCGTCCCGGTCCCGCACGACG
>JANQRN010000142.1 GCA_028284545.1 Rhodothermales bacterium
AGCAGGTAGTCGGCCTCAATGGATAAGGACTCGACGGCGCGGCGCATGGCTTCCATTGACGCCCACAATACGTTCAGCATATCTACTTCAGCCGCCGTGCACGCAGCCACCGAAAACGCGATGGCCCGTTCTCGAATCCGATCAGCAATGCGTTGTCGGTCATCTTCTTCAAGCAGCTTGCTGTCCTGCAGGCCGCGAATCTGGCGTGACCTGTCGAGCACGACCGCTGCGGCCACTACCGGGCCTGCGAGGCAGCCGCGTCCCGCCTCGTCGGTACCGGCTACGAGCGCGTACCCGGAATTCCAGAGTTGCCGTTCGAAGTACCAGGTTGGCCGCGAGAGTTCAGCGGATTTGGGTGGTGCCGCGACGAACGAGAACTCCGGTTCGGCAGGTCGGGCCAGCGCACTCACGCCGCTTCCTCCAGGTGGTCTGGCAGGTCATTCTCGTAGAGAACGATGTCGCCAGCGCGCTGAATCTTTCTGAGGTACGCCCGCGCCGCTACGAGGCTTCCGAAAACATGAACCTGGTCGGGGTCAAACCCACCATCGAGGAGGCCCTGCTTGATTGGAGCCGACTGCCGCTCGCCCACCAGCAGTACGGTGTCCACGCGCCCGGCCATGAACGCGCCGAAGGATCGGTTTTCGTCGTCCTGCGATTCACCCAGCTCAACCATACCTGGCGTAACTACGATGCGTCGACCGGAGTCGAAATCCGACAGGATCTCGACAGCGTTGCGCGCACCGACCGGGTTCGAGTTGAAGGCATCGTCCAGCACGAGCAAGTCGCCCTCTTTTCGAAGCTTCAGTCGATGCTCAACAGCGGGCATCGATCTCACCGCATGCGCCATTTCGCGCAGCCGCAATCCCTGCGATTTACCGATGGCGATGGCGAACAGCAGGTTTAGGACGTTGTGCTTGCCGAGCACCTCGGTTGCAAAACGGAATCTTTCGCCCCGCTGGTCAACGACATCAAAGGAGGTCCCGTCGGCGCCATACACGATATTCTCGGCGCGGACGTCGGCATCCGGATTTGTACCGACTGTGATCACGAGCGCTCGCGTGCGCTTGCGCATCGCCAGGACCAGGGGGTCGTCAGCGTTCAGAATCGTTGTACCATTTTGGGGAATCGCCTCGGCCAGCGTTCCTTTTTCAATAGCAATCGCTTCCTGGCTGCCCATGGTATCGAGGTGGGCGACGCCAACGGATGTAACAACACCAATTTTGGGCGTCACCAGGTCGCAGAGTTCGCGGATGTCACCCTTGTATCGCGCGCCCATCTCCAACACCAGCACCTGGTGGGACGGCTTGAGCATGTTGTTGATGACTTTGCACAAGCCCATCGGCGTGTTGTAGGACCCGGGAGACGCCAGGACCGATTGCCGGTGACCGAGAACCGACGCGATCGCCGCCTTCGTGCTTGTCTTTCCGTAGCTGCCAGTGATTCCGATGACTAGTAGATCAGGGCGTTCGGCAAGTCGTGCTCGTGCCTGCGCCTTGAAGCCGTCCTGGATACGTTTTTCGACCGGTGACATCGCGAGCCCCGCCACTGCGACGGTGAAAGGCGCCAGCAGGTCTACTAACCCGATTGATCCGAGTGCAGTGATGACGATGGTCGCGAAACCCTCTTCGCCCGAGAGGCTGGGGCTGGACGTGAGGAAGGTCGAAAGTAATGCTGCAATGATGACCAGCGCGGTCACCGCCGTAGCGGCAATCAGGCGCTTCATTCTGTCGGTGAAGACGAGAGGCTTCTTTGTTTGCGTCCGGCGATATCGACGAGATGAGGCAAACACAATCGGCCATGCGATCAGCACGAGTGTCGCTGCTGCAGCGGGTCTTTGTGCCTGGAGTAGCAGGAGGGCGGCAACGACTACAGCTCCCGCGAGCACATGTGAGACTCGGATCAGGAGTCCGCGCCCGTTTGCCTTTAGCCACCGGGTATATTCGTTCAGTTTGTAACCGTCGAGCTGCAGAAGGTGCAGGAAGAACAGCGTCCTTCGCCCGAGGCGCCATCCCGCAAATCCGACTGCGACAATCAAACCAGCTATGACAGCGGGCGTGCTCATCCCGCGGCTGCTTCGCGAGGTCTTGCGTCGCTTCCACTTCCGACGCTCTGTGATATCATCGAGAGTGTGGCTTCGGCAACCGTGTCAATCGCGTCGAGGTGTCCGTAGTGGCCTGCACCTTCAAGAACCACGAGGCCACAATCCGGAATGCCCGACTCGAGCTGATCTATCTGATAGCGGCTTATCGCAGTATCGCGGTCTCCCCAGAGCAGCAGAACGGGGCACCGGATAGCTGGGATGAGTTCGTGTACGAAGAAGTTGACGGTCTTCACAAAGGTCTCGCGCATCACACCGGTGAGCGCATTGTAGTCTGAGGATCCGAGTGCGTGCCAAACGAGTGAATGCGTAATCCAGTCGTTGAAGAAATCGGCGGCCCTTCGTGGAAGGAATCGGGCCGGCAGTCTCAGCGCCGACGCAATGAACCGCTTGATCTTGTACTGTGCCCCGCGCCGCGGCTTGATGCCCGACGGGCTTATCAGTACCAGCGCACTAAAGAGCGCAGCGTACTCCGGGGTCGACGCCATGAAGAGTCCGATGCGGCCACCGTTGGAGTGGCCGACGAGCGTCACGGGACCGCCGCCCATTTCCCCGAGGATATACTCTGCCACGAGCGCGGCGTGCTCCGGGACACCCATCGCGCCGGGCGGGTTGGGAGAATGGCCGTGGCCTGGCATATCGACGTTGTGGACGCGGCAGCTGGGCGCGAGACGGGTGGCAATGGGTTGCATCAGCGCCGCGCTGCTGCCCCATCCGTGTAGAAGCAGAACGGGCGTACCGTCCTGCGGGCCATGGACTTCACGGTACAGCCGCCCGGCGTCGAACGATGCAGCCTCGGTGTCTCTTGCCGCGTTGCCCAAATCGGTCTATCTTTCCTCTTGTCAGCGTTATCTGTCGAAGATAACAACCCAGCGTCGTCGGTTGACGATGCCCTGTGGAAGATCCGGGCGGATCTATCTCCCCATCTCGAGAAGTATCGTTCTGATGCCGTGGCGATTAAGGGCCTTTTTTAGGCTGCTGTCTGTCGTTGTGGCGTAGCAGAGCAGGCTCGAACCAAACGATCGCAATGTCAGACAGTAGTTCAGAAGGCCGTTCAGGCGGCAACTCAGGAGGCCGATCCGAAGGCGGATCCGACAATAGAAAGGGAGGGGGTGGACGTCGTGGTCGCAATTCGCGGCGGCGTTCGGGTCGGCGATCCGGCCGCAACTCGCGGCGGCGCGGGAGAGGAGGTGGAGAGCGCAATGAAGGCGAACGCGGAGAACGCCAGCCCGTCGAGCAGGGCCCGGTGCAGGAGTACTCCGGGATCCTCGAGCTGATCGGCGACAAGAAGTTCGGTTTTGTGAGGGAGTTCCGTCCTGACGTACCGAAGGGTGACACCGATCCGTTTGTGTCGCCACCGTTGATTCGCAAATACAAGCTTCGGGATGGCGTTACGATTGAGTCTACGCTGAGGCCGGGTCGCAAAGGGGACATGCAGGTCCACAAGCTCCGCTCGATCATGGGTCTGGACCCCGACGACTGGCCGCGGGTCAAAGCGTTCGAGAGCGGCAACGTCATTTATCCGGACGAGAAGCTGCAGCTCGTGACGGGGCCCCGCGATTTGTCGATGCGCGTTGTCGACCTCGTCGCCCCAATCGGAAAAGGGCAGCGCGCACTTATCGTCGCGCCGCCGCGCACCGGCAAGACGATTCTGCTCAAGAACATTGCAGAGGCGATGACGCAGAATCACCCCGACATCGAGTTGGTGGCGCTACTGGTCGACGAGCGGCCAGAGGAAGTGACCGACTTTAAGCGGTCCACCAATGCGACGGTGTTCGCGTCCTCAAACGACCGTGAGGATGATAACCACGTCCGTGTTTCCACTCTGGCGCTCGAATACGCCAAGCGCCTTGTCGAGACGGGGAAAGACGTTGTGATGCTGCTGGACTCGTTGACGCGGCTTGGTCGAACATTCAACCTGTACTCTGGGGGGTCGGGCCGGACGATGTCTGGCGGTATCGACGCAGGCGCTATGAAGATCCCACGGCGCATTTTCGGCGCCGCCCGCAATGTGGAAGGAGGTGGATCGCTAACCATTATTGCTACCGCGCTCATCGAGACTGGCAGCAGAATGGATGAAGTCATCTTCGAGGAATTCAAGGGCACCGGTAACGCCGAGATTGTGCTTGACCGCGAACTGGCAAACAAGCGAGTCTTTCCGGCAATCAACTTGCGTAAGAGTGGTACCCGAAACGAAGAGCGGCTCATTGGCGACCGAATCAATGAGTATCACCGACTGTTCCGCGCGTTGAACTCGCGCTCGCCGATGGAGGCG
>JANQRN010000149.1 GCA_028284545.1 Rhodothermales bacterium
GACGACATCGACCCCAATGCGCCGCCAGGAGCCGGAAACCAACGAGACATGATCTACCTCGACACGTTTCCGTCGTTGACAGCCGACGACGGTTCGGTCGATCCGGAGGACATCGATTTTGTCCGCGGTTCTCTAGCCGGCGGGTTTCAAGCCTTGATCCACATGAACCAAGACCCTGAGGAGACCGCCTTCTTCCGTATCGGTCTATTTGAGTGGGCGAAAGAACTGTCCGGGTTTCCGGGGCAGCCAACCACCTACTTGCAGTTCGAGGAAAGCCACCGAATACAACTCGACCTGTACGAAGGTTTTCTGGAGGATCGCCAGCGGAGCGCACATTTCATCCGCTACGCCGCTGATCAATTCGGCGCCGAGATCGTCGGCGGCTTTGCACAGGACAGCGCGTCCGGTATTTCCGGCCTGAAGAACATGTTGTCTTCGGCACCCGGGTCACGGTCGATGGCTGATTTCGTTGCAGACTTTCACGTCGCCAATTTTGTTAACGACACGACACTCGGACGCGCATACGGATTTGCTGACGCCCGGCATGCCGACATCAACGCTGAACCAACCCTGCTACTCGACGGCAGTCTGAATATCAGCCCGCCACCCGGCGGCGTGCAGATGGGCGCAGGCGGAGTGCACTACGTCACCTGGGATAACGTGCGGGAACTCGAGGTGCGAGCGGACGCGCTCGATCCGGTGAACCGCGTTGATTTTCGAGTTCATGCATTCATTGAGTCGGTCGATGGATCTAACACTTTGGAAACCCTGGATGCAACATCGACCCTTCAGCGGATCGGCGGGTCGAACGACCGCGTCACGATTGTGCTCATACACAGCAATCTGGAAGAACCGTCTGCGACAGGAGTCGTCACGGGCGAGTGGGCTGGCACCGCATACCCGACGGTGAACGTCGTGCGGGACGATGGGCAGTATTTCGACGCAGCGGCGCCAAACTTCGTGCAGCTTGGCCACGGCTGGACGCAGGCGGTACGGTTTGAGCCACCCTCGGGAATGGCGCTCTACAGGCTGTACGTTCCTCCCCTCTACATAAACCAGTTCGTTGACCCCGCGACAGGCGGGTTGTTTGGATCGCCGCAAGACCCGCGCGACTTTCGCGTTGTAGTTATGTCAGAAGCCGCACCGGGTGTACCGGGCGACACCCTCCTGACAAGGGACATCGTTGACCCGAGACCATACTCGTTGCGCACGTCGCGCGCGGTGGAGTTCATTAACGTGGACTTGCGCGATGCGCCAACGCTGGCGCTCGGAGAAACCGCGATCTACGTCGGCCTGACCGAGGCGGGTGCGGATCGGAATACACTGATCCTTGGGATGGCCAGCCATGCAAACTCCGATGTCTCATTCATTCACGGTCCGGTGGGTGGACCGCCCGCCTCCTGGCGCAGCCTGTGGAGCCTGACGTCTGGTGGCGAAAGCCTGTCCGGGTACTCGATCCCAATTCGGGGTCAGTTCAGGTCGCAAACTGCCGTCGGCCTGGACCCTTCGGCGCGTCGGGCAGGCGATATCGAGATCGTTTCAGTCTACCCGAACCCGGTACACGAAAGCGCACGGCTTATCTATCGAGGCGCGAGGCCCGGCACATACAACGCTCGGATATTCGACCTGCTCGGACGCGAGGTGCGGCGCGTTGAGGTTGCAGCTACTTCAAGTGGGACGGCCACCCTGGACCTGGATGTGCGAATGCTGGCGTCGGGCGTCTACTTCGTGTCGCTTTCCGACGGGACTGCGATCGCGAAAGGAGCGATGCAACCGCTGGTAGTGGCACGGTAAGACCTCACTCAAGCCCCGTCTCTGCCTCGGACTTCTGGAATTGGATCGAGTAGTACTCCCAGAACTGTCCTCGCCGGGCGGTCAGCTCGCTGAACGTCCCCTGTTCTACGACACGTCCATCTTCGAGCACCACAATATTGTCGGCGTTCTCGATGGTTGAGAGTCGGTGGGCAATCGCAACGACCGTTCGACCTTGCATCAGCGTCTCCAGAGAATCCTGAACCGCTTTTTCCGAGATGCTGTCCAGCGCACTTGTGGCTTCGTCGAGAATCAGTATGTCAGGATCTCTCAGCAACGCGCGTGCTATTGCGATGCGCTGTCGCTGTCCGCCTGAAAGTCGTACGCCGCGGTCGCCGAGGACCGTGTCCATGCCCTCAGGCATCTGATCAATAAACGTGAGCGCATCAGCGCGCGCAGCGGCGTTCCGGATGTCCTCCCGGGGCACCTCGCCCGATCCGTATGCGATATTCGCCGCGATGGTATCGTTGAAGACAAACGTGTCCTGGCTGACAACGGCGATCCGGCGGCGGAGCGATGCGACCGTGAACTCACGAACGTCAATGCCGTCCCACAAAACCCGACCGGCCGTTGCGTCATAAAACCGAGGTATCAGGTCGGCTAGCGTCGTCTTGCCCGCTCCGGAGGCGCCGACCAGCGCGGTCGTTTTGCCTGTTGGAATTGCGATGGAAATCGCCGCAAGGACCGGTTCGCCATCCACGTACGAGAAGTCGACGTTCTCAAAGGTCATCCCCTGAAGGAGTTCAGCGGCCTCCTGGTCACCGTCCGGCAAGAACGGTTTGTCGTCTTCGCGTAGCAGCCCTCCGACCCGAGCCATCGCGCCGGTGACCTGCGCCCACTTGCCCCTTTGTGCGTTTATGACGTGGACCTTCGGCATCATGCGAAGGAGGGCAAAGAGAAAGGCGAGCAGCAACGCAACATCGAGCTTGCCGGGAATGACGAGCAAGCGAACGGCAATCACCACGATTACGACCAGCGCCGTCGTGACTACCGCCGTGGAGATGGGCTGCACCATCGCGGAGCGTTTGACCGTTGCCCGAACGCTATGGGCAATGAACTGGACTTGTTCGACCAGTCGGCGACGCTCAAACCGCTCAGTGCCAGAAGCCCTGATGGTCTTGATCCCGCTGAGGAACTCAGTTAGTCGAGACGAGAATCCGGAGTAGGCATCGACGTTCCGATACCCGTGCCGCCGGATGCTGGCGACAAGTACCGACAGACCGATACTGAGCACGGCCAGAAACGCCAGCGTGCCCAGTGTGAGGTGCCACGACACCAGCATCATGAAGACGATGTATACGAGGAGGAGCGACGACGCGCCAATCGTCTCGACCACTACGGCGAGGGCCGCGCCCACGCGCGTCAGCTCATTCGTCACGGTGTTGAGGACATCGCCGGTGCGCGTCCCAGAGTAGTAGGAAAGTGCCACCGCTTGCAGCTGATCGATAGCGCGCGTTCGCATGTCGGCCACGATGCGCGTACGCGCCGAGATCCCGGCAATCAGGCCGAGATACGAAAGGATGAATCGCACCCAGGTCACGCTGATTATGATCAGACTAACGCGCGTAAGCCGTTTCACAGGCTCGAGGTCGACGCCGAGGACAAACGAATCGATCCACCCGATATTCGTCATGAACCCCGGACCGCCACCCTCCTCCATAGACTGGAGAAACGGAATCAGGAGTGCGACGCTAACGCCCTCGAAAAGTGCACCCACGAGGGAAAGCACAATCGTCAGCGCGATAAGATGCCAGTACCTGACGAAGCTCGGGCGCAGGTAGCGTCGGTACGCCTTGCTCGTCCCCACGGCCTGGCCCCTGCCATCGTCTGGAGTCGCAGCAGGGTTGGACGAGCGGTCGGGCGAGATTTCGGCTGAGCTACTGACGGGATCTGGCATTTAGGGGGTACAGGCGTAAGATATCGTCCAATAGTGCCCGCGATTTACCAAGATGAGAAGAAACCGTACCCTCCAGATCCATGCATGCACTCTATTCCCGAGCTTAAGCGGATGCGAGAGGCCAAGGATACATCGGGGGAAGTAGTTTGTTTTGGCGAGGTACTGTGGGACTCCCTGCCCGAAGGCCTATTCCTGGGTGGCGCCCCGCTGAACGTCGCGGCCCACCTTTCGCGGCTGGGAGTTGCGGCTACAATTGTCACGGCCGTCGGCGACGACGTCCTCGGTCGCGAGGCGGTGCGCCGGATGGCTGGACTTGGGGTCTCGACAGACCTCGTTCAAACACGTCAGGGCGTTCAGACCGGATTTGTGGACGTCGAGCTACGCCAGGGGTCGCCAACGTATGTGATCAGGCAGCCGGCCGCATGGGATGACGTCATGTGCGACGAGCAACTTCTCGCTCGCGTCAGCGAATCCCGCGCGCTGGTCTTTGGAACCCTCTCGCAACGTGCTCCACAAACGAGAACGACTCTCGAGTCGCTATGGCACGCCGCGCCGAACTTGATTGTCGACGTAAATCTAAGGCCCCCATTCGATCACCGAGAAGCAGTTGAAGCGTCGCTAGAGTATGCAAACATCGTGAAACTGAGCAGCGAGGAGCTAATTCAAATCTGCGCGTGGCATGACTGGCGCGGTAGCGACTGGGATCGCTGCGCGCGGCTAGCCGATCGCTTCGACGTTTCGACGGTCGTCTTGACACGGGGCGCCGGCGGAGCTGCAGTCCTTCACGATGGCCGGTTTAGCGAGGAGATTGGCCCCACGGTGGACGTCGTTGATACCGTTGGCGCCGGAGATGCTTTTCTGGCCGGCTTTCTGTGGGTGTTATTCTGCAGCGAAGCGGACGAGGTAGAGCGGGTTGGTCTGGCAATCCGGCTCGCGAACCAACTCGGCGGCTTCGTGGCCAGTCGCAGCGGCGCAATCCCTCCTTATGGGCCGGAAGATGTCGCGCGACTGCGGCGCGCCAGCGAACGGTGATTGCCGAGGTTTACCGAGAAAACTTCGTTAATCGTTCAAAAAGCGCGTGAAAAACCGTTCGTTCGGCAGATTTGATCGAATATCGGTCATTTACGAGCCATTTAGGCTGTTGACATCTTTAAATATTCGACGGATCATTGTGCGTCCCGTTACCTGCCGGCCTTAGGACCCCCACTACTCACACATTCGCTTCGCGGTCGACGAGACCGAAGCAAGCCGACACATTCTCTCCCGATCGAGTCGCTGGCTCTCGGAAAGAAAACATGCCCCGGCCCTAATCTGCACCCGTCACCGATTACTAATCATCGCTCGCGTTTGGCCCATAACATTTGGGTGGATAATGCAAGCTTGGCGGACAGGCGTGGGCCGGGGCACTCTCTTTTGGGCTTGCGCCCAATACCGGCTGCTATCAATGGAAGCGATCCTATCGAACGCCGGCGCGCCACCCAAGCCGCCCGTGGCGGCTGGCAGGTCGACATTTGATACCAAAGGAACTACCGTCATTGCGCAACTGGTACAGTCAAGATCGGAGGGTCCCGACGTCTGATTCGTTGGCTAGTGTTTGACTGAGAAGTCGACCTCAAGGAAGCGGAATGGCACTGTCTCCGAGGGGTCAGCCGTAAAAGTGACAACTGTCTCGTCTGGATCAACAGCCAGCGAGCACTCTCCCTCGATGCAGACCAGGTGGTAGGTTTTCGCCCACGCACTGGACGTCGCATCAACCTGACCAATCTTGATCGTTTCACTAGCCGGCACGACAATCTCTTTTGTCACACCGTCGTCGGTGCGCGCGCGCAGCGTCACAAAGTTGCTGGCCAGTCTGTCCATGACGGGAGCCAACGAGATAGACACGTCGGTGGTAGTCTCGGCGGTTTGCTCCAGCTCAAGCGAGGCAAGCTCCCGGCCATCCGAGTCACGACCAGTCGCTTCAAACATCTCTCCGACCGACAGATCTACAGCGTCGAACAAGACATCTACCTGCCGTCCCTCGACGGCCGTCACATCAATTTGGTTGTTCGCAATCGGGTAATCAGCGATCACGACGTTGTTTCCCAGTACTATTCCCTCCATCGGCGTCCCGTCTACATGCACGGTCACGGTCATGCTGTGGCCCGTCAGCAGGGCGGATACGCATAGAGCAGTTGCAGCGACCAAGAGGGGCATGTTTCGCGAATTCAGCATGTTATCCTCATCCGATTGGTTGTCCGACGTAGGTTCGTGGGCTGAGATTTCCCACGCATTCGCAAAATGCGGGCGGTCCAAAAGCCCCGCATAGTCCTTTTGGATCATTTCGGGGGATACGTTTGGATCATATATTCCCCGTAATCAATGATTTCTGGGGTACGGCACCTTGTAACCGCTGGCAGGGCCGTCGCACGCCAATCATCCGGCCATGAGCGGGACGCACCCAGCCCGACGCTATTTTTCTGGCCGGAGCAAACCGGGTGTTTCGAGATGAATGGACCCAACGCAAGTCGCCTTACGATCGCTCATCGTCTAGTGCTCTCCGCGGTTGTCGCCCTACTCGCCGTCTCAGCGTTCTTTCTTGGTGGATACGTCGCCACTCAGTCTTCGGCGGTCATCGACGACGGACAGGATGTTTTCTACGAAGACGGATTCTGGTATGTCGAGGTGCCCAACGCTGATGGCGCCGTAGACTCGCTGAAGCTTTCAAAGGAGTCCCTGATTGGCCTGATGGTGAGCCTGCAGGGCACGTCGGTTGATGCAAGCGAGGTGGCCACCGCCGAAGTAGACGATGGGATCGCGAGTGCCCCGGATGAAGCGTACTTCAAGAAGGTGTCGAAGGCCGACGGCTTGCTCTGGGAGGTCGTCCTCGAAGACGGCGGCATGGCCCATTTCAAGACAGGTGACAGCGCGGGACTCGTTAGTATTCCGACAGACTTGCTCGTCTTCGCATCAGAGCACTACCGCGGCCTCTTCAGCCCGGACCTGAATATCTTCAGACTGTTCGTTGACACAGATGCCGGCCTGACACGCTGGTCCTTTGCCTTTTCGCCATCATTCTGGCAGCTTGTCGGCTACATCACACTCCTACTGCTGGTTGTCGCGAGCCTCATTGTGAGCAGGCTCAATCACCAGCGCAACCGCCTTGCTGAAGAGAATCGGAAGCTGCTGGTCGCGCGAGAACGAGAGCGCGAGCGACTTGCGGCCGAGATCCACGACGGTCCAATCCAGGATGCGCAACTTATCGCTCGCGAATACCTCGCGGACGCTGCGCGTCTTGCGGACTTCGACGGCGCCCAGCCCACTGACCGGGCAGTCGACCGGCCGGCGAGTCAACGACTCGAGACGGCGATGGAGCAGCTGGTTGATCGCCTTCGCGACATCTGCGCTGACTTGCGACCGCCGGTGCTGTATCACTTTGGTCTCGCAGACGCGATCCGCACGCGTGCCGGCGAATTCCAGGAGCGTTTTCCCAAAACCCGGTTCGAAACCTACGTACAACCGGTCGGCCCGCTGCCCGAGGCAACACGGATTGGTCTTTTCCGCATCGCGCAGGAAGCGATGGGCAATGCTGTGAAGCACGCAAACGCAACACGTATCTCCATTAGACTATTTGCATCGGAAAGCAACATTGCGATGTGGATAGAAGACGACGGAGTCGGGTTCTCCCAGAGACGACGGCTATCAAGGTCCAGCAAGCATCAGGGCATGTCGCTGATGACGCATCTGGCGAGCGCGATCGGCGCCGAGATCGAAGCCACTTCACAACCGGGCGAGGGCACAAGTGTCCTAGTTGACCTTCCGATACCCGACGAAGTCGCCGCTCCTGAGGAAGGTGAGGCCGTTCTTGCTGCATGAGCGATACCTATACGGCGGTCCTCGCTGACGACCACGCTGTGACCCGAGCTGGGCTCGCGGCGATGCTTGCCACTCTCGGCAACGTAGAGGTGCTTGGCCAGGCCGACAACGGGAAAGAGGCTATCGAACTCGTCGAAGCCCTGGACCCTGACCTGCTCTTCGTTGATGTCGAGATGCCGGTTCTGTCCGGAATCGAGGTCGCCAGACATCTAGACGGAAAGAAGAGTCGAACCCGCATCGTCGCGCTCAGCGCCTACGATTACCGCGAATACGTGTATGGCTTACTCAGAAGCGGTGCCTGTGCGTATCTGAAGAAGACAGAGGCCAACCCGCAAAACCTGAAGGCAGCGATACAGTCGATCACAACCGACTCACCTGAGCGGTGGATCTCGCCTGACCTCGCAAAACGACTGGTCATGCGGCATGTATCGGGCGCAGCTGAGGACGAGCCGCTTTCGGCACTCACGCAACGTGAGATCGAACTACTGCGCGAAGTAGCCCACGGGAAGTCCGACGACACGATCGCCAAAGACTTGAGTCTTTCACGGCATACCGTCAAGAACCACATTGCCCACGTCAGGGCGAAACTTGATCTCGGTACAAGAGCAGAGTTGGTGGCCTGGGCGTGGCAACACCAGGTCGTCAGCGCGATTCAGTCCTGATCTGACCCCGTGGTAATCAGCCCGGCCTGTCGCGCGTAGGCAAACACTCCCCCGGCTGACAGGATCGCCGCTACTTCTCCTAGTGGATCCAAGAGCCACGAAACGCCTGCCGTCACACTGGTCAGCTCGCCGGTGGCCGTGTCAATTCGCAGGACGTCGCCCGTCTTGACAACGTCGCACAACCGCTCCCTCGTCTCAAACGGCACAAGGAAACCGCCGTCGACGGAGTTTCGATAGAAGATCCGCGCGAAACTCTCGGCCACTACAGCCTCACATCCGGCTTCGCGCAACGCAAACGGTGCGTGTTCGCGCGAGGACCCACAGCCGAAGTTCTTCCCCGCAACAACGATGACAAACTGACTGCGAGTTGACCCATCTTCCGTAAATCGAATGTCCCCGTTCGGCAAGCCGCTCTGACCCGACGGGATCGCACTCATAGCGTACTTGCCGTACATGCGTCGTTCTTCTGGGTCGGTCAGACTATACACCAGGTGCTCAGCCGGAATGATCTGATCAGTGTCGACAGAATCTCCGACGACGAACGCGCGGCCTTCGATTACCTTCTTCATCTCACGCAGAGGTCATGACGTTTCGCGGGTCCGTAATCTGCCCGGTCAGCGCCGACGCGGCAACCGTGTACGGGGATGCGAGAAACACCGACGATTGTTTCGATCCCATTCGACCGGGAAAATTTCGATTGGTAGTCGAGATCACGACCTCGTTTCCGTGCGTTCGCCCGAACGTGTCGACCGGCCCACCGAGGCATGCTGCGCAACTGCTCTTGCCCAACTTGCATCCGGCATCCGTAAGGACGTCGAACAGCGAAACCCCATCGACGTACGTTGTGTGCAGCTGCCGCTGGACTTCGGTGCTCGCCGGCACCATGTACGTATCAATCGCTACCTGCTGTCCCTTGAGCAGTCTTGCTGCCGCCTCGAAATCCTGCAGCTTTCCACCGGTACAGCTGCCGACGTACGCTGCATCCAGTCTTGTACCGGCAACTTCGGAGACGGTGGCCCTGTTGTCTGGCCGATGCGGCTTGGCGACAACAGGCTCAATCTTCGATACGTCGTATACGCGCTCTGAATGGAAGCGCGCGCCCTCATCTCCGTATACGGGCTTGAAACCAGAATCTGTTCGACTCTTGACGTAGTCGATCGTCACCTCGTCTGGCGCAATAATACCGTTCTTTCCCCCCGCCTCAATCGCCATGTTGGTCAGCGTCATTCGCTCTTCGACAGGCAGATCGTAGACCGCCTGCCCATCAAACTCCATAGCCCGATACGTGGCACCGTCTATCCCGATATCACCGATGACCGTTAGTATGAGATCCTTTGCCATGAGGTACGGAGGTAGCTCGCCCTCAAAGACAAAACGCATGGTCTCGGGTACCTTGACCCATATCTTGCCGGTGCCCATAATGAGCGCCGCATCCGTATTCCCGATTCCCGTCGCAAACAGTCCAAAGGCACCCGACGTGCACGTGTGGCTGTCAGTCCCAAACAAGGTCGTGCCAGGTCGGTTGTAGCCGCCTTCGGCAAGCGCGGCGTGGCAGACGCCCTTGTACTCATCGGTGTGTGCGTCGAAATAGTGCGGCAACTTGTGCTCAACCGCGAACTCACGCAGGATGTCCAGATTCCGATTGGCCTGGTGGTTGGACGTGAATACATAGTGGTCAGGAAGGACAACAAGCTTGTCGATGTCCCAGACTTTCGCGCGCGCACCAAACTCGCGTCTGAAAATGTCGATCGTGGGTGGACCGCAGACATCGTGAGTCATCAGGATGTCGACGTCGATCCACACGTTCTCTCCGGGTACGACGCGGTCACGTCCGGCGTGGGCAGCCAGAATCTTCTCGGTAATCGTCATTCAGCAACCTGCAGATCGGGTTTACGCGTCGATCCCTTCGCCTGTGAATGACTGCATGATACCGCTTGCAACGAACTCGACCGACTCGACGTCAGATCGATAGACAACAAGCTTGTTCAGTGCTTCGAGGTAGGCACTCGCCGACGCCATAATGACGTCTGTGTTGGTCGCCTTTCCGTAGTAGCGCTTGCTGCCGGAACCGATGCTTACTTCTACTTCACCGAGGGCATCCGCACCACGCGTGATCGATCGGATGTCGTATGAAAGGAGGTCGTGCCCCTCCCCGACGGCACCGTCAATTGCACCGTAGAGGGCGTCAATCGGGCCGTCGCCGGTGGCACGGTATTCCGTTTCAAGTCCGCTCTGACTGTTCTTCACGGTGACAACCGCACTTGGCTCGTCTCCAGTGTCAACCGCGACGTGAATCTGCTCAAGTGTGTACCGCGGCTCATGAGTAGTCTGACGCAATGGCTCGGCAATTAGGCGCAGGTCCTCCTCGTACACTTCCTTCTTGCGATCTGCCAATGCTACAAACTCCGAGTAGACTCTATCGCGGTCGCCATCGGCAACCGTGATGCCAAGCCGGTCTAATCGACCAAACAGTCCGTGTCGACCGGAGTGCCTACCCAATCGAATCGTTTCACCCTCATTGCCCACGTCTTCCGCACGCATGATCTCGTACGTCGCGCGCTCCTTCAGGACGCCGTCCTGGTGGATTCCTGCTTCGTGACTGAAGGCGTTGGCGCCGACAATCGCCTTGCATGCGGGCACGTCGTGACCAGACGCCAACTCAACCGTCTTGCTCGTCTCGGTCAGGTAGCGCGCGTCGATTCCCGTCGAAACGCCAAACACGTCTGACCTCACGCGGAGGGCCATGACTATCTCCTCGAGCGCCGCATTGCCCGCGCGCTCGCCAAGACCGTTGATCGTGCACTCAACCTGACGTGCACCAACACTTACCGCCGCGAGAGAATTAGCGACTGCCAGTCCCAGGTCGTCGTGACAATGCGTCGACATAACGATATCTGAACCAAAACCGCAGTCTCGGCGGACTTGCCTGAAGATCTCGGCGTACTCACTGGGAGTCGTGTATCCCGTCGTGTCTGGGATGTTGATTGTTGTCGCGCCGGCCTCCACGACCGCCCGGAATATCTCCGTCAGATAGCCGATGTCGGTGCGTCCGGCATCTTCGGCACTAAACTCAATGTCATCGGTGAACGCACTGGCATGACGCACGGCCTCGACAGCCATCTTCAGGATGCTTTCGCGCTTTTCTGAGAGCGTGCGACCGTAGCGGGGCGAGTCGAACTTGGCTGCGAGGTGAATATCGCTGGTGGCAATGAAGGTATGAATCCGGCTGCGCGGCGCATCGCGCAATGCGTTACCAGCGGCCTCGACATCGCCGGGTACTGCGCGGGCGAGGGCGCAAATCACGGGGCCAGACACATCGGACGAAATGACCTCAACAGCCTCTCGCTGACCGGGCGATGAGATCGGGAAGCCAGCCTCGATGACATCAACACCGAGCCGCGCAAGCTGACCAGCAATGTGCAGCTTGTCTGTGACGGTCATGGAGGCACCGGGAGCCTGCTCTCCATCCCGTAGCGTCGTGTCAAAGATGATTAGTCGATCCAGCACTTTCAACTCTCCGTTAGGTTGCACTTGCATGGCTGTCTGCTTCTCTTGACTCGTTGATGGTGGGTTCTTGCAGTCTATTCGCGAGAAACCGGACCACGGCGTCACCGGCTTCTGTCGTATTCACGCCCTGCCCCGAGGCAGCTATGTCGCGTGTCAGGTAGCCAGCCGACAATGCGTCGTCGACCGACCGCGTTACGGCAGTTGCGGCAGCACGCTCACCGGCGTCCTCAAGCAGCATGGCGGCGCTGAGGATAGCCCCGTACGGATTTGCCAGGCCCTCCCCCGCGATATCCGGGGCACTTCCGTGAACGGGTTCATATATCCCCGTTGTCCCTCCAATCGAAGACGACGGCAACATCCCGAGTGACCCCGGAAGGGTGGCCGCGATGTCTGATAGAATGTCACCGAAGAGATTGGAGGTGAGCATCACATCAAATTCCGCCGGCGAAGCAACAAGGCGCATGGCCGTGCTGTCGATGTATCCGTGGCTCAAGTCAATATCCGGGTACGATTCCCGGTGGACATCCGCGACAACGCCGCGCCACAGCCGAGACACTTCCAGCACGTTCGCCTTGTCTACAGAGCACACCCGACCCTGCCGCTCGCGGGCCCGCTCAAAGGCCACTGTTGCAATGCGGCGGATTTCCGGCTCGGAATAGCGCATGGCGCTTTCTGCAAAGGGCACGCCAGACGCCATCCCCGTCCGTCCCTGGCCGAAGTAGATTCCTCCGGTCAGCTCTCTAACAACAAGCAGGTCAACCTGCCGTGCAATCTCGCTCCGAAGCGGCGAAGCGTGCGCCAGCGCAT
>JANQRN010000160.1 GCA_028284545.1 Rhodothermales bacterium
CCCGCTGCCGCACGCGGAGATCGTCAGCTTATCCGAAGAACACGCCTGGGTACAGGTGCGCGGTGGTTCAACGCTCGCGGTGGGGGACACCGTCCGCGTCGTTCCCAATCACGCGTGCGTTGTTGTCAACAACTTCGACCAGATGGCCCTCGTGGATGGCGACGACGTTGTGGAAATTCTGGATGTGAACGCACGGGGGTGCCTGACGTGAGCACCGGGTACTCCGGTACGCCCCTGGTCAGAAAACTCGGTATCAAGCCGGGCCACCGGGTTGGCATCGTCGGAGCCCCGAGAGGCTACCTAACGAAGACGCTCGGCAAACTCCCGACGGGGGCGGTTCGCAAAAGCATCAAACCTGGCGCCGTGAAATCCGTTGCTCCGCGTTCGCTGGACGTCTTGCAGTTCTTCACGCGCCATCGCGCGGAGCTCGAGGGGCAGTTTCAGTCACTGCGTGCGCTTGTTGATGAAAATGGAGCGGTCTGGGTCTGCTGGCCGAAGAAGAGCTCCGGCGTCGCGAGCGACCTCGACGGGAACGCGGTCCGCGAGATCGGCTTACGAGGCGGACTGGTGGACTGTAAGGTGTGCGCCGTAGACGAAACCTGGAGTGGCCTTAAATTCATGGTCCGCGTCGCTGACCGAAAAGGATCGCGGTAGTCTGCGTGAACGGAATCCGGTGGATCTGAATGATGAGTTATGAATGGAGACGGGTAGTCCTGCTGGGTTTGGCTTCGTTCGCAGTAGCCGGATGTGCACAGAGAGACGATGCGGTGCAAGACGTCGCGGCCGTCAACCTGGCTGAGGTTGAGGTTCCCGATGGGATGGCGCTGATCCCAGGCGGGCAGACCGACATTGGCGCTGAAGACGGTTTGGCGGCAGAGCGACCGGTCTTCAGGGCAGCCGTGAACTCGTTTCTGCTCGACGTGAACCCGGTGACCGTGGCCGCCTTCCGAGACTTTGTCGACTCAACCGGATTTGTAACACAGGGCGAGACCTTTGGTGATGCCGGCGTCCTCGTCGACAAGAAGTGGGCGCTTGTGCCGGGTGCAGATTGGCGCAATCCCCGCGGCCCAAGCGAACCAGCGGCGCCAGACGATCATCCCGTAACGCAAGTCTCGTGGGACGACGCGGTCGCATACTGTGCGTTCGCGGACAAGCGTCTGCCGACTGAGATCGAATGGGAACACGCGGCCCGCGGCGCTCGGAACAACCGGGACAGATACGCATGGGGCGAACACCTCGTTGACGCAGGTCACCACCATGCGAACACCTGGCAAGGCACCTTCCCCGAGGTCAACTTCAACGAGGACGGCTTTGCCTACACCTCACCTGTGGGCAAGTTCGGCAGAACAGACCTCGGGTTGACAGACATGGGTGGGAACGTCTGGGAGTGGACGGATGACTGGTTCAGACCGTATGGCAGCGGATACAACAGCTTCTCCCCAAACCCGACGAGTGAACGCGTGCAGCGGGGTGGGTCCTTCCTGTGCAACGAGGACTGGTGCCATGGCTTCCGCGTCTCTGCGCGGAGCCCCTCGACGCCCGAGACCAGTCTGTTCCACGTCGGTTTTCGTTGCGCCAGGTCGCTGACTGCATAGTGAAAGCGTCTGGCGGTCGAATCCCGGTCGCGGCAGCCGCCGCGATTACTCTGGCGTTCGCCCTGGGCGTCGCCACCCCGTTCCAGTCCGACCGCGCGCCGGTGCGGACAAAGCAGCTAATCAATAGCGGCTGGTCGTTCCGCCTTCTGGATAGCGGGTCTGTCGCTTCACCCGTCGACCTGCCACACACCTGGAACGCCGATGTTGCCTCTGGCGAGGTTGCTGCTGACGAAAGCGCAAACGAGGGCGGTACCGGAGTGTATCGGCGTAACATCACGGTTCCTTCGACGGCGCAAGATCGCCGCTACTTCTTGTACTTCGAAGGCGTCAGTCAGGTGGCAGAGGTCTACGTCAATGGAGAACCCGCCGGGCAACACGTTGGTGGCTACACAGCATTCTCGATGGACATCACCGAGCTCGTCTGGTCGGGCGACGACAACGAGGTTGAAGTGGTTGTGGACAATAGTCCCGACCCGGATGTGCCGCCCCTGAGCACGGAGTTCGTACGCTACGGTGGGATCTATCGCGACGTTTGGCTGATTTCGACGTCAGACGTGCACATTGACCTGCTGGACTACGCCTCACCCGGAATCTTCGTGTCAACGCCCCTGGTGACGGAGTCGACGGCCCGCGTTGAGGTCCGCGCCCAGCTACGGAACGATGCCGCAGTCGGTCGCGCAGTGAGCGTCGCGCTGCAAGTCGGCAACCGTAGTGAACTTGTAGTGCATCGCGACACGGTGGCGTTGGTTACCTCACCGCACAGTTTGCAGACCGCCCAGTTCGAGTTTGAGCTTGCAGACGTCGAACTATGGTCACCCGAATCACCTTCCCTGTACCGGGCACGAGTACATGTGCTCGACGAGTCCGGTAGCCTGCTTGATACGACTTCGGTCGCCTTCGGTGTGCGCAGCGTCCTGGTGGATGGCGACGGGTTCTATCTGAACGGGAAGCCATACCAACTGATCGGCACCAATCGGCACCAGGACTTCCAGGGCCTTGGCAGCGCGATGCCCAACGCGCTGCACAGGAGCGACGTGGAATTGGTCAAGGACACGGGCTTCAATTTCCTTCGGCTCGCACATTATCCACAGGACCCCGTTGTACTCGAGACCGCGGATCAAGTCGGACTCACCGTGTGGGAAGAAGTCCCGATCGTCAACACGGTCGCAGCTACTGAAGCCTTTGCGGCGAATGCTGAAAACATGCTGGTGGAGATGATCCGGCAGCACTACAACCACCCGTCGGTCATCATCTGGGGGATCATGAACGAACCCCTTGGGCACGTACCTGACCCGGAACCTCCCGGATATCGCGATCGCGTCCGCGAACTCGCTGAACGCCTGCATCGCACGGCACATCGTGAAGACCCGCATCGGCCTACCGCGCTGGCGGTATCGCGTCAGGAGACTTTCGACGAAAGCGGTGTTGCTGACGTTACAGATGTTCTGGGCCTCAGCCTCTATTTCGGATGGAAATATGGGACGGGCTCGGGCACAGGGCTTGCGTCGGGGCTGGGGTCATTCCTCGATTCGCTTCATGCTGCTCGTCCGCGCCGGCCTCTGTTTGTTAGCGGATATGGTGCCGGTAGTGACGATCGCATCCATGCAGTTGCGCCGCGCATCTTCGATTCTTCTGCTGAGGGTGCGCTCGAAGTTCATCGCGGTAGCCTGCCTCAACTACTTGAGCGCTCCTATCTCGCCGGCGCCGCAGTGTGGAATATGTTTGACTACGGGTCGGTGGATAATCTGGCAACGGAGTGGGGCATCAGCCATCTCGGTCTGTACTCATTTGACCGCAGGCCGAAAGATGTGTCGCGCTACTATCGCGCGATGCTAAAGTCCGGCCGCCAGATTTCCTTTGCAGCAGACCGCGCAACGCGATGGGTGGAATCATCTGGCGAGCGCATCCAGCACGTTGACGTTTTCACGAACGCGGAGTCCGTTAGACTCGGTGCCACTGAGGCGGATGTGTCAAATGGTTTGGCGCGATTGCCGGTTGATCTCCAGCCCGGGCAGAACACGCTGATCGCCACCGGTGAGTGGGCTTCGGGAGTGGACTCCGTCTCCACCACAATTGCGTATCACGAAGCTGCCGATTGCGCGACCGCATGTACCTACGCCATCAACATCGGGGCGCACTATAGTTTCGTGGGATCCGGCGGGATCGTCTACACGGCAGATTCAGGGCACACTTCGGATAGCCTGTCTGGCCGTCTCCGGCGGGTCCACGATCACATCATCGGAACCGACGACGATCCGGTATTTCAGTCTTTCCGTGAATGGGATGCGGAAACGGTTGGCACGTTGGCCGTTCCGGTCCGCCACCCGGGCGACTATCAGCTGACCCTTGGGTTTTCGGACGTCGACAACGACGAGGCAGGTGCCCGGGTCTTCAGCGTCGACGTTGACGGCGACGGTGATCTGGAGACTGCTGAAGCAGAGATCGGTCCGCTCGACCTTGTCGAGATTGCCGGTCGCTGGGGAGCCGTGGAGCAGACAGTGGCTGTCCGTGTTTCGACGGGCACGGAGCACATCACGCTTCAGCTGCGACCGGTCTCAGGGAGCGCCGTACTGAGTTCGGTTCGGCTAGAAAAGCAGTAGCGCAACCACTACTATACATGCGTTACTAATATGGAGGTGCAGAGATGGCCGTCAAGGGCACCATTGGAATTCTTACCGGCGGCGGTGATGTCCCCGGACTCAACCCCGCCATTCGCGCAGTCACCATTCGAGCACTTCGCGAAGGTTATCGCGTAATTGGAATCCGACGCGGGTGGGCCGGGCTCGTGGATCTCGTGCCCGACAAAGACGCCGACAACCCTGAGTTCGTTGTGGATCTCACAGCGGAGATCGTGCAAAGAGCGGGGCGCACCGGCGGGACCTTCCTTCATTCGTCGCGAACCCGCGCCAGCCACCTGCCGAGGTCGTTCGTCCCAGACCATCTAAAGGATCGGTACACCGACGATATCAACGACATCACGCCCGAGATTCTGAAGAACCTCGAGTTCCTCGGAATCGACTACCTGATTCCGATTGGCGGCGACGACACACTTTCGTACGGACACCGTTTGCACGAA
>JANQRN010000163.1 GCA_028284545.1 Rhodothermales bacterium
CGCAGACGGCGACGGCCGCGGTGACTTGCTGATCGGTGCGGTGCAGGAAGACGGCTCTGCGAGCCAGACGGGCCGGGCCTATCTCATCTCCGGATCAACCGGCGTGGCCAACGAGCGCGATCCTGCCATGCACGCCCGCCAGCTCGAAGTATATCCGAATCCGGCCCGCGGCGAGGCCACCGTTCACGTTGTGCTTCGACAGCCGGAGTCTGTTACCGTGGCCGTACACGACATACTCGGCCGGGAGGTTGCACGGCTACACGACGGCCCAATGACCGCCGGGATGAGTGCGGTCCAGATCGGTGAATCGCGCTTGCCGTCTGGAATCTACTTCGTCGTTGCGACTACTTCGACCGAGGTAATGACGCGCCGGTTTCTAATCCTGCGGTAGCTACAGCCCGGATCAGATCGTTGCCGATATCTCTTGCGAAAGCCGCGACTCCAGTTTGGAGTTGGGGCTTCTTCTTTCGGTCCTGGACATGGTGGAAGGTTATGGGTTGTGGGTTGAGGGTTGAAGGTTGAGGGTTAAGGGTTGCGGGTTGAGGGTGGTGTATCATTTGGCGTAACCAAGCGTAGCCCTTCGCACGTCCGCCCCCCAACAGGAAACGACCCGCCATGAAGACGGCAATCAGGCTGCTCGTACTCGCCGCCCTGCTCCTACCGGGATGCCAACCGCGCGTCGGTCCCGAGATATTCTCGTTCGAAGTGGATGGCATCCGGCTCGTCGGACTGCTTGACACGCCGGCGCATCAGAATCCGGCATCCTCGATCATACTCGTCCACGGGTACGGCCCGACGAACGTCGTGGAGCAGAACGCGTTCGCCGAACTGCGCGCCGCCTTCACGCGAATCGGGCTGAACGTTCTGGTCTGGGACAAACCCGGATGCGGGCAAAGTGAAGGCGTGTTTGACATCAACCAGCCCGTCGAGAGCAGCGCCCGGGAGGTTGTCGCCGCAGTGGAAGCGCTGAAGTCCAGCGGGTTACCAGGCACCGAGCACGTCGGACTCTGGGGTATCAGCCGCGCCGGATGGATCGCGCCGCTTGCCATCCAGGCCGAACCTGCAATCAACTACTGGATTTCGGTATCAGGAGTCAGCGACAAGGAGAATGCGCGCTATCTCCTTTCAGCGAACTTGCCCATCGAGGGCAGGACACCGGCCCAGACCGAGCGTGTCGTTGGCGCGTGGCAGCGCGCCGTAGACGTGACTTCAACCGGCGGCCCGTACGACGAGTACATGCAAGTTGCCACCGTGCTCAGCGACGATCCGTTCGTGCAGTTCATGGGCTGGGGCGAGCCGGCAACACGCGAGTCATTCCTGGCCTATCAGGAACAGTACCAACGCGGAGAACTGCTGATCGACGAGGATACTGGCCTGCCTGTCTACATCGCTGACTTTTCTGGCATCCTCGAGTCTCTCAACATTCCCGTGCTGGCGGTATTCGGTGCGCTGGACACAAATGTCGATTGGCAGGAAACAGCGAAGCTCTACCAGCAGACCATCGGGGAAAACCCGTCCGCCGAGCTGTCGGTGCGCGTCTTCGAGGGGGCCAATCACATCCTCAAGCAGGCCGAGACCGGGGGCATCCGCGAGATGAATGCAGCGCCCGGCGATGCACCGCACGTTGAAGGCTACATCGAGACCATGACGGACTGGCTCGTCGCGAACGGTTTTGGTTTGTCAGCAGATTAGCGGACCGTGAGCCAAGGTGGTGCGCGTTCAGGGTGGAGCGT
>JANQRN010000188.1 GCA_028284545.1 Rhodothermales bacterium
CAATTTTACGTCCTGAGCGTCCGCATGGCTGTCCAGAGGGCAACCGGCACGGAGACCACAACCACGAGGATCAGGTACACGACCCACGCCATTGCTCCCGCCAGCGATGCGTACGCGACGGTTCGGATACCGGGGCGACGGTAGAACCGCACCGCGCCATATGAGACCATCAGCAGCAGGGCCGCGATGGCGACCGCAGCTTGCAGAAGCGGGCCGCCGATCCACATGGCAATGAACGAGAGTAGCGAAACAAAGAACAGGTACGCCCCGACCACGTACAGCGTCATAACCATCGTTTCGGCCAGCGAGAATGAAGCGTCGCGATCGTTTAGGAAAAGCCTCAGCGTGACCGCAAGCACAAAAGCGAGGAGCAGGGAGAAGACAGAGTTCAACTTGCCCATCACAATGAAGAGCTGCTCGGTATAGACTCTCATGAACTCGAGCATCTCCGCCCGTTCTTCCGGCTCCATCTCATCTGGATTGGCGCCAGACATACGTACGCCCTGCTCGAACATGTCCGCGAACCCGGCATCCCCAGACATGCCCGAGCTGTTCATGTACAGCGGAAGCATCAACAGGGAAAACGCCGACATGACCAGCAGCACGCTCACAGGGTTTACGTGGCGCTTGCGCTGCCCGTCCACGTAGCTGCGCGCCAGGTCACCCGGATTCCGAAAGAGCCGCTTCATCGTGAGGAGGAAGCCGTTCTCCATTGACAGGAACCGGATCGCAAAGTCGCGCCAGAGCTCGCGCATCGTCAACCTGGAGTCGCGCTGACGCTGACCACACGCGTGGCAGAAGCTTCCCACGGTCACCGTTTCGCAGTTCGGGCACTGGGCTTCGCCCGGACCCTGGGCTGTGCTCGGTCCCTCAGTGTCGTCCTGAGTGTTTCGCGCTTCGCTGTCCATCGCTGCAAGTCAGTTTCGGTGAGTTTAAGGGCGACACTCCGATTCGCCCAGGCGAATCGCGCCTTTACCTTACACAAACGTAGGCAAGAACCCGTCACTGCCGTCGGCGGGCGGGGCTGAGACTGGGGGTGCCGGGCATTCGTCTGGTCCGGACCATCCCCTGGAGGCCGCAATGAGCAAGAAGAAGAAGCAGAACAAAGAGAGTCTTATCGGGCTCCTCGATTCGCTGATCGATCATGCCCGCAAGATTGAAAAAGAGCACGCCAAGGACATCGCGCGAGTGCACCCGAAGTATCGCCAAAGCGCGCGCAACCTGATCCACTATCGCGCGCTTCGCAGCCGCGACCTTCGTCCGCTACAAAAGCGCCTCGGCAACCTGGAGCTTCCGCGACTGTCGGAGACGGAGTCGCACGTCATGGCAAGCCTGCTCAACACGAGGAGCATTGTCAGGTCACTGAAGCGCGGCGAGCCAGTCAAGTTCAAGAAGTCACCGGTGTCGATCAAAACCGGAGACAAACTTCTCCGCCGAAACACGAAGGCCCTGTTGGGATACCGGTCCAAGGGGCGGCGAGGCCGGATCATGGTCACGCTGCCAACAGACGCGGCATACAACCCGGTGCTCGTGGACGAACTGGTTGCAGCCGGAATGAACAGCGCCCGGATCAACTGCGCCCATGACAATCCAACGATCTGGAGCGCGATGATCGAGCACGTGAGGGCGGCAGCCAAAAAACACCGGCGCAAGGTGAAGATCTGCATGGACCTGGCTGGTCCCAAGATCCGGACAGGCCCGCTGCGCCCCGGACCCAAAGTCGTCACGTTTGGCCCGAAGCGAGATCCGCTCGGAAGGGTTGTTGGTCCCGCAGTAGTTCGTCTTACCACAGCGGATCGTATCGATCCGGACCTATCTGACGTACAGCTTCCGGTCCCGGAGGATTGGCTGAACACCCTGCGGCCGGGTGACACGATCGAGTATTCCGACACGCGCGGGAAGAATCGCAAGCTGGAAGTGGTGCACACTTCGGACAAGATGGTCCTCACGAACGCCTATCTCAGAGCGTACATCCAGACCGGTACCGTGCTACATCGAAGAGGAGGAGACGACCCCTATGCGTCGGTCGAGGGGGCTGCGGTTGGCGAATTGCCACCTGTCGAGGAGAAGATGCTGCTGAACGTCGGCGACGTTTTGATACTCCACAAAGATGTACTTGATGGGGAACCAGCCGAGTATGACGCCGAAGGTAAGCTCACCAAAATGGCGCACATCTCGTGTAGGGTGCCTGAAGTCTTTGAGCGCGTCAAAGTTGGTGAACGCGTTCTTCTCGATGACGGCAAGACTGTCGGTATTGTAAAAGAAGCAGTAACAGGGCATCATCTCGAGATCGAGGTGACGTATGCAAAAACAGGAGGACAGCGGCTACGGTCTGAAAAGGGGATCAACTTCCCGGACAGCGACCTTCAGATCAGCGGACTCACCGCGAAGGACCGCGAGGATCTTGAGTTCGTTGTCGAAAACGCTGACGTCGTCAACATGTCGTTCGTCAACGGACCCGCAGACGTGAAAGACCTGATGCGGGCGCTCGATGCACTCGGCGCACTCAATCGCATTGGCATCATCCTCAAGGTCGAGTCCAAGCGCGGCTACGCGAACCTCACCGAAATCCTGCTCAGGGCGATGCGGACGTATCCTGTGGGCGTAATGATTGCCAGGGGTGACCTGGCGGTTGAGGTTGGCTGGGAGAACATCGCACTTGTGCAGCAGGAGATCATGGCGCTTTGCCTTGCCGCTCACGTCCCCGACGTCTGGGCCACGCAGGTACTCGAAAACCTGGCCAAGAAAGGGCTGCCGACACGTGCTGAGCTTACCGACGCAGCGTCAGCTCAGCAGGCGGAATGTGTGATGCTGAACAAGGGCACCCATATCGTTCGCGCGATTGGTCTTCTCGATCACATACTGAAGCACATGAAGGCGTACCGCGAGAAAAACACGACTCTGCATCCGACACTTGAGTCGCCGCTCGCAACCCTGGACAAAGAAGCCGATCGGGCGGCAGACGAGCGTCTACCCGAAAAGGATCAGGATCAGGAGACCCAGATGGGCGAACTCCAGGCCATCTCCCCGTCCTCCTGAAGGACGCGAACGTAGTAGTATGTCGACTCACCCGGCACCAGCGTGCTGTCGGTGAGTTCGAGTGAGGAGGTCGCAATACCCTCACCCGGAAGCATGTGCGTCCCCGCAAAAACGTGTCCGCCGCGGATGACCTCGACTGAGCGTAGTGGAGCCGTGCCTTCGACGCGCACCGTCAGTGATGGCCCCTCTCGCCATCCTTCTGGTAGAGCGACCGTGGAGCCAATGAGTGCGCCGTTGATGCGGAAGTCGACAACAATCGGAACTCCTGAGGTTGCGTAGCAGCGACGATTATACACGGCGTCGAACAGGGCCTCGCGCGTCAGCTCTTCGGCGAGGATGACGGTCATGCCGGTACGGTAGGCGTCCTCTTTCCAACCGACGCGCGTGCCTTCGGGGATGTGCGCGGCGCGTCCCTCCATTTCAATTGCGTGCCACCTCAAGCCATGGCTGTCGCTGCCCCCGACGAAGCCAAGCTTGTAGCCGCGGTTGAGGGCGTCGAGGACAAACTTGTCCTGGTGAATGTGATCTCTTCGGTACCCGATCGGTTGGTTGCCTGCGTGTTCAAACCGGCCGTGCGTGGAGACAATCTCCGCGACGCGTTGCAGCTCCGGATCGTGCGCGTCCCAGTCGGTGCCGCTCCAGGAAGTGTGGTGCGGTACCACCAGCGCCCGCGTTCCGCGCAGCCTTTCGAGGAGCTTCGCCCCGGTGTTGTATCGCTCGTCACCGTACGGGACGAGCGGCCCAGAAGCATCTGGATACAACACGTGCCGATGCCCTTCGCCAACGGCGCTGCCCGGCGCTGCATGGACCGATATCGCGGGGGAGGTCCACTCGTAAGCATACCACGCCAGGAATTCGTC
>JANQRN010000199.1 GCA_028284545.1 Rhodothermales bacterium
CCAGCGAGCTGCCGCCGCCTACAGCGACGACTCCCTCTCGCAATTGTTCAATCGGATATTTGAATAGGCGCTCAAACACCGTCAGGTTAGCTTTTCAATTGTTGTCCTTTGACAGCGACTCGTAGTAATCATCGATCAGGCGTCGGTACTCTGGCGGGGCGTCCGCCGCGCGCGTGCCGTAGAGCTTCTTCTCGAGGTCGACCTCATCGAGCTGGCGGGCCAGCTCCAACTCGATCTGCGATAGCGGATCGTATGCCTGCCGGTTGAAGAACGCGTCCGCCGCCTCACCCTCGATACGGAAGCCCTGGTTCTCGCCCCGGGACAGGAATGACTCCAACCGCTGAAGTTGCTGTCGCTGTCCTTCGCCACTCACCCCTTCCTGGAGACGCTCCAGTGCCTGCCGCGCTCGTTCCATTTGCCGTTCCATCTGCGCCTCTCGCGTGCGTTCCGCGCGTGAGCCTTCCCTGTCGCCACGTTCTCCCGCACCCTGACCCTGACCCTGACCCTCCTGCTGCCCTTGCTGCCCCTCTTGACCGCCAGATTCCTGCGACGATTCACCTGATCCCGGCACCTGGCCTTCTCTACCGAGCCGCTCCAGCTCGCGGAGCGCCTCCTGCAATTCCTGCGTGTCCCGGAGCGCGCCGGCCAGTCGCTCCGACTCGACGTCGGGCAAACCGCGCTCAAGCGCGCGACGCCCGGTCTCCATCCGCTCCAGCGTGTCGACGATTTCCTGCTGCGCTCGATCAGCAAAGTCCAGCCAGCCTTGACGGATCGCCTGAGCCGAGTTATCCATATTCTCGTCAATGTCCTCTCGACGCATGCGCTGCAACATGTTACGGAGTGCTGTTCTTGCCTCAGCATTCTCCGACGCCGCTGCCTCGTTGAGGCGCTCCAACTCCTCAGCTGCTGCGCCCGCCAGTTCTCTTAGCCGCTCTCGGTTCTCGTTACGCTGGTCGAGTAGCTCCTGCAGGCGATCGCGATCGCGCGTGCCACCAGAAGCCTCTTCGCGCACCTCCTCAGCCAATTGCTCCTCCTGATCTCGAAGCGCGTCGAAGTCCTCACCTATCTGCTCAAGTCGCTGTCCCGCAGCGTCTTTAGACGACACTTGCAAGTCACGCTGCAACCGCTGAAGCTCGTTGAGCGCCTGCTGCTGGTGCCGCATCGCCTCCTCCACATCACCCCGCCGCAGTGCCTCCTCGGCCTTTGCCATCTCTTCGGCGACCCGCCCCCCTGCCTGGTTGCTGCTGGTTTGGCCGGACTGGTCCAGTGAGCGGGACAGCTCCTCAGTCTGTCTCCGCAACTCGTCCTGTTCGCGCTTCAGGCGATCGATGGTGCGCTTTGGGTCCTCGGCATCCTGCTGCTGCTGACGACGGCCCTCATCTGCCAATTCCTGCTGCCGCCGGGCGAGCTCCTTGATTTTGTTGAGTGCGTCGTCGGTGCCGCGCTGCTCCTGTTCGCGACTCGCCTGCTGCTGCGTCTCGTACTTGTCTTTCGAGATGTCCAGCTCGAGATCCATCAACTCCGAGATGCTCTCCTGCATGCTACCGCCACCGCCGCCGCCTCCCTGGCCCTGCTGGTTTGTGACTTGCTGCTCCGTGTTGAGAGCGTTCGCTCGCAGCAGGTGTGTAAGCGCCTTACGCTCGGGTGTCAGGGCACGCTTGAGATCTCGTGTGCGCAGCACGACGACCGCCTGATCCATCTCAGCGGTGGCATCGCGAAGCAATTTCACAACCTGCTGGCTCTCTTCGTCTTGCATCAACTGGCGCGAGAACGCAGTTGCGTTGATTCGCTCATCCAGTGTGGCCTTCAGGTTTTCCTGGGCCCGCACAATGCCATCCAACAACTCATCGAACTCGGCCCCGTCCATCTCCAGCCGTTCGCGCTGCAGTCGCCAGGTCGCTGCGATGATCTCCTGCTGGCTGATGACCACACCGCTCTGACCGCCACCACCAAGTCCGCCCTGATTGTTGACCTGCGTAAACTGCTGATCAAACGGTATGACCTCGATGAAGTACATATCGGTCGCGGCCGATTCGCCACTCGGCCGCTGATCTGTCGCGGTTACGTAGTAGCTGATTACATCGCCCGGTGCGAGTGAATAGTCCTCCAGGAATAGCAGGTGCTCCCCTTCCACCTCGGGGGCACCGGCAACCGTCGCCAGATCGATTGCCTCTTCGTCTTCGCCATTGACGGAGTAGTTAAGCCTCAGGGACGTTAGGCCATAGTCGTCTCGCGCCGCGGCCTCGACGAGTACCTCCTCGATCGCATTCGCCCGCAGGTCACGGCGGGGCGCCGTGATCGATACGACCGGGGCCTGGTCTTCCATCGCTATGATGGCATACTCGACGGGAAAGCGGTTCTGCTTCCCGGCAGCGTCAACCAGTTCGACGTGGTACGAGCCATCTGCAGTGACATCTATGATTCCACCAAACTCGGCGGGCGTACCCGGTGTGGCCGCGCCAGCCTCGCCTCGCGCCAACTCTCGTCGCTGACCGTCGCTCAGCACCAGGTTGCCGGCAACCGGCTGCCCGCCGACCTTGACCGTAACGACGGCACGCGTGCCCACGAGCGCTTCGATATCACCACCGTTTTCGACCAACTTCCGCGGCAGCCCGGTGTACTCAGGGTATCGATACACGATGTCGATTTGGGCTACCGACGGAAATTCGTAGAGCGTGATGTTGTAGACGTCGGATCGCGACTCTCCGTACTGCACGAAATACGAAAGCGGCTCCTGAACATCTGTCATCTCGAACAGGAACGTGGGCTGCTCATCGATACCGCGCATCATTTCGTTTTCGATCCAGGTACCGTCGGCCGCCGAGGTGACCAGCGTGACCTCTTCGCCACGGTCTTCCCGAAGCTGCACGATGAACTCTTGAGGAGCTCCCCTTTCGATTTCAATGTTGCCCGGGAAGACAGTCACCTCAGGTTCGGCGAAGGTCACTCCGACGATGCGAACACCGCCGTCCCCAATTTGAATCTTGTCGCGAACCTGGTATCCGAATACCAGGAAGGCTAGGAATAGCGCGCCAGCCACGCCGCCGAAAACTCGCTCCCTTCTCTGATCCACGACGGTCGCTGGTCTGATCTCACGCGCATGCACAACAGCATCGCGCATCAGTTCGCTGTAGATCGTTGCAGTCCCTCGATCACCCTTCTGCGGTGCGACCTCAACCGCACTGTTCAATCTATCCTGGAGGTCGGGGAATCGCTCCTCAACAAACAGCGCAAGCTGCTTGTCGGACGGTGGATTGCGAAGCGGGCGAACTACAAACGCGTACAGGATTCCGCATACGATCACCCCCGCGGCGATAGATGCCAGAATGAAGTGGGTGCGCTGCACCTCGACTGTCGTAACTACGAGCAACAGAATGGTGAAGAGTAGCAGGGCAACGACGAGTGCGAGTGCGCCACCGCGCGCCACAACCGAACGCAGCCACCGCTTTCGGATTTCGGCCACAAGCGAGCGGACCGAGTAGTCACCGCGTGAGAATCTTCTCATTGCTTCTGCTTTCCTCCGCGATGCGCGAGCACCGTCTCTATGCCAAACACAAGAAGCGCGGCGACTACCAACAGTCGCCACAACTTCTGCCTTTCCTCAGCGGCTTTCACGGTCACCGCCGCCTCCTCAACCACCGGTTGATCTACGGCCGGCGGGACAACGCCGGCGTAGACTTCAGCCTCGTCACGCGCTTCCAGATCCGACTCCCTGCGGTCCAGGTTCACGGAAAAGGGTATGCGTCGAGCTGTCGTCGCCGCGACATAGTTTCCCGCAACATCTGTCGCGGTGAACCACGCCGTCCCGCTTGAATCGCCTGTCGCCCTGAAGACCTGACCATTCGGCGTTTGCACGTCCCAGGTCGTTCCGACGCTTCCGGGAAGTGCTACGTTTTCGCCAACGCCGTACATCACTGGCACCTGGTCGTCGCCGGTCGCGTGTCGGGCGAGCTGGTAAACGAACGGTACAAACATCTCGTTAATCGGGAAGTCCGTCCACGAATTCCCGAGCGTTGACGCAAAGAACATTACCGAACCGCTGCCGATCTGCTTCTCGAGCAGGAACGGATCCCCGGTATCGAATGTCCCGACTATGTCAACCCCGTCGAGCGGCTGCACGCGCACGTAGCGCCGAAACTCGGGTTTTAGAATCGCACCACCACCTGGACCGGCAAACGGAGCAAAGACTTCGTGCCGCCAATCGACCTGGCCAATAATCGCGTGTCCCGACTGGACCTGTCGCGGTATCACAACCGAGGCAGTCGACGCGAGGCCGAGTTCACGTAGCGACTGTGCGTATGCGTCAGCATCCAGATTGTTACCGAATGAGAGTACCACGTTACCACCCTGGGCGGCATACCGCTCGATTGATCGCAGCTCCGCCGACGAAAGCGACGGCAGGTTTGAGACAAAGACGATATCCGTCGAGGATGGCAGCGCACGAAGCTGTGCGCGGCCCCTCACGCTAATGTCGTACGGTGAGGAACCCGCAGTACCGACACCCGGCGCAAATGCCTTATCAAGGAAGTAGCTGTCCGGACGGATGAGCCCTGTCCCGCCCCGGGACGATCCGTCAATCACCAGGATAGACGGCTTCTCATCAACCAGGTACGTTACGTAGAACGTGTCGTCGATTGTGAGTGCGTCGGCGTCGAGCCTGATCTCGCCCTGGTGGTAGCCGGTTCTTGACGCCGGGTGCCTGAACGTGAACCGCGCCGTCCCGCGTCCCGAAAGGCTGATGTCATCGACGGGAATACCAGCAACCAGCAGCTCGACGTCAAATCCGGTATCGTCCGGCGAGGACACGAGACCATCTACCTGGAGGAGGGCGTCGTCTCCGGCACGCCTCACCCGCAGTTGTACGTCCTGGAAATAGCGATTCAGCGTATCAGCAGCGCCGACCCGCACTGGATCAAACGACACGCCTGGTTCGAGTTTCCAGTTGTCGAGCGCCCCCGACCAGCCCGCACGCTGCATGTCTGAGATCAGAACGACGCGCTTCTGCTTGTGCTGCGACGAGCCGAGGATATCTACCGCGAGGCCAAGCGGATCAAGGTAGTCCGTTGCCCGGCCGGTCTTCTCGATTGAACCGGTAGCGATCTGCCGATGCAACTCACGATCGCTGTCGAACTCGGTAAGCTGCTCCGCGAAATCCGAGAACGCGACGATGGCAATCTCGTCACCGCGTTGCGCAGCGTCGATGCGTTCGGCAAGTACGCTCTGAGCCTCGTCGAGTGCTGACCCGTTACTTCCCTCCGCCAACATGCTGTACGAGTTGTCAATCAGAAGGACGACGGACTCGTTTTCTTCGCCAGTCAGAAAAGGCACGACATCTGGCGGAAGAAACGGTCGCGCGAACGCTAGCGCGAGGAGCCCCAGGACTGCCGCCCGCAAGGTCATCAGCAACACATCGCGCAGTCGCCGACGCTTCACCTGTTGTTGTGGCGTGGCGCGCAGAAACATCAGGGAGCTGAACGCGACGGGCTTCGCCCGCATCTTTCGAACGAAGTGCAAGAGCACCGGAATCGCCATTGCGCCGAGGGCGGCAAGAAAAAATGCGTTGACGAACGACATCACTATACCCGCCGGCGCGAGCGCGCGCCGAGGTAGTTGAACAGCGCAAAGTCCAGCGGCTGTTGAGTAGACAGTACCGTGTACTCTATACCTATGGAGGCGCTTTCCCGGCGGAGTGTCTCCTGGAAGCGCCGCAGGTTTTCCATGTACTCGGTGCGCGCGGCCGCAGCGTCTACAATCAGGCGCTCTCCAGATTCGAGATCCTCAAACTCCGTCAAGTCGGTAAACGAAAAGTCCAACTCGGCGGGGTCAAGTATCTGGAAGAGCATGACGTCATGCCCCCTGAAGCGAAAGTGCTTCAGGCCGTCTATGATCGCGTCGACGTCGTCCAGAAAGTCTGAGATGATCACGGCAAAGCCGCGGCGCCGATGTCGTTCCGCCAACTCGTGTAGCGGCTTGCCCATAGCGGATTCACCGCCCAGCGATACGTTCTCCATTTCACGCAGAACGGATACGAGGTGCCCCTTCGTGCTCTTGGCCGGGACGCGCTTCACCACCGTGCTGTCAAAGAGCGTAAGCCCAACCGCGTCACGTTGTCGGACAACCAGATACGCCATCGCGGCAGCCAGATACATCGCGTACTCGAACTTGGTCGGAGACTCGGGCTTCGTGCCGGACTTGTAGCCCATGGACCGACTCACGTCAACAAGCAACTGCATGTGCGTGTTGGTTTCGTCCTCAAACTCCTTGACGAACAACCTGTCGGTGCGCGCAAACGCCTTCCAGTCGACGTGCATCAAATCGTCTCCCGGGATGTACGGCCGGTACTCCATGAAGTCCACGCTGAATCCCTTGTAGGGGCTGCGGTGCAGTCCCGCAATAAATCCCTCGACGACTGACCGGGCAACAAGATCAAGTCCCGAAATCCGCGACAGGATATCCGGTCGTATGAACCGCGTCGGTGCTTTTTGCGCGTGCGTGGTACTCAAGGATTCGGGGGAAGGTGGTGGCCGACGAGGTGTCAGGAGAGACCAGACTGCGGCTCGGTCACCGCGTCCAGCAATCGGTTGATGATGTCCTTCACGCCGATCTTCTCCGACTCAGCGTAGAAATTCGTGAGGATCCGGTGCCGCAGCACCGGGTGTGCCAACGCGCGAACGTCTTCGATCGAAACGTTGTACCTGTCGTGGAACACCGCGCGAACCTTTGCACCCAGGAGGAGATACTGCGCAGCGCGAAGCCCCGCACCCCAGCTGACCCAGTTGTTCACGAAGTCGGGCGCCTCGGGCTGCCCCGGTCGTGAGGCGCGAACAAGGTCAACGGCATACTTCCCGACGTTCTCGGGGATGTAGACCTTTTTCACCAGTTGCTGAAACGCGAGGATCTCTTCGCCCGACAGCACTGTATCGACCGCGACCATGTCGCTCGACGTCGTCGACATGGCTACCGCGAGCTCGTCGTCTGCGGGCAAGTAGTCGATCACGACGTTGAACATGAAGCGGTCGAGCTGGGCCTCCGGAAGCGGGTATGTACCCTCGAGTTCAATCGGATTCTGCGTCGCGAGCACGAAGAATGGCTTGTCCAGCGGGAGTCGCTCGCCACCTGCCGTCACCTGGTACTCCTGCATCGCCTCTAGCAGCGCCGCCTGCGTCTTGGGAGGCGTCCGGTTGATTTCGTCAGCCAGGATGATGTTCGCGAAGATTGGGCCGCGGACAAACTTGATTTCCCTCTTGCCGGTGCTGCGATCTTCTTCAATGATATCGAGGCCGGTGATGTCCGCCGGCATCAAATCCGGGGTAAACTGAATGCGCCGGTACGACAGGTCCAGCACCTCGCCAAGCGACTTGATGAGCAGCGTCTTGGCCAATCCCGGAACACCCGTCAGCAAGCAGTGCCCACCCGCAAACATTGCCATCAGAACGTGCTCAACGACTTCGTCCTGACCCACGATTCGTTTACGTAGTTCTGTGAGCACCTTCTCTTTGCCCGCGCGCAGGGCGGCGAACAGCTCAGCGTCAGAGGCGGCGATGGCGGCGGTGTCGGTCATGGAGGTCGGATTTCGGGTTAGCGTAGCAATGGAAGAACGGATACCGTTGGGCACGTTACGGGTCAGTGGGTCAGGGTATACACGAGGAAATTGACTCCCATCTGGAATGTCATCAACGAGGCGTTATCGTAATCGTCTTCGGGGTACTCCCATCCGTCCCCGAGATCCTGGTTGTGTGCGATCATCATCATGAGGCGCCCGGTGTCGTCAAAGAGTCCGTAGTACCGGTCAGGCGACTGATCGGCGCCGCTAACTTGGCCGGCGTCACCACCGCGGCCGCGACCGCGGGACCGAAAACCGCGCCGACCGCCCGAGGTCAAGGAGGGCGTGGCCACGGGATCCACGTCATAGTAGATACTCCAGATGAAGTGGTCGTTGGGAATCTCGACGGGCTCGCGATCGGGGTAGAGACGCTCGAGCTGCTCAACGAGATTTATCCACTCGTACTCGCCCCTGAAGTCGTCGAACAGAACGAACCCACCACGGTCCAGATACTCGCGAAGCTGAATGACGTCTTCGTCGCTCATGATCCAGTATCCCGGTTCGCAGAGATATAGAACTGGATAGTCGAAGATGCGCGGGTCGGACAGTTCCAGCACAACCGGCGGGCGCCCAACGTGAATCTTGGTCGTCCGCTCCAGCGCCTCGTAGAAGTTGAACTCAGCGACCGGATAATCGTGCGACCATGTAGAGCGACCAAACTGACTAACCCATTCGCCCGGATTGTCCTCGTACTTCACGCGGACAAACGTGAAGCCATGGTCATTCTGTGCAAGCGTATCGCGCGCGCCAAAAACAACGGCAACCAGACTCACGACAACCACGGCCCCGACCCCGGCTCGCAGGCCAAACCGCCTATTCCCAGCTTCCATCATCGTCACTCACAATTATCACAACACAGTCCCCAAACTCCCAACCCTCAACCCTCAACTCACTCTCTCACCCTCCAACCTTCAACCCTCCAACCTTCAACCCTCAACCTTCTACCTACCACCCTCCACAATACTCAAAAGCAGTCGTTGCGCCTCCCTGTAGCCTGGCGCAATCTCCAACGCTTCTAATGTCGCGCGCTTCGCCTGAACGGATTCCTTATTCAGGTGTAACGCACTGGCGAGCTGATATAGTGCCTCAGCTCGGTCAACCGGTTGGAGCGCGAGCACCGCTCTGCGCTCCGTCACAGCCAGCTCAGTTTGTCCGAGCGCCGCCAGGTACGTCGCCAGATCCGCGCGCGCCTCCCTGTCGTAGGGATCAACCTCAAGACTTCGTTTCAACAACCCGGATGCTCTGCCCAACTGACCACGACTGACGTAGAGGCCGGCGAGCTCTCGTGCTTCAGCCGCACCGTAGTCCGACACCTCCAGATAAGACTCGAGCACGTCTGCCAATTCTTCCTCGTCATTCTGATCCCGGTATATTCGCGCCAAAGCCTGATAGGCATTGCCCGGACCGACGTAGTCAGGATATACCGCGAGGGCATTCCTGAACTGCCGCATTGCGTCCGCCTGCTCGCCCTCGGACAACAGTTCGTGTCCGCGTCGCAGCGCTGTCGACAGCTTGTTTGCCTCTGCTCCCGACATTGCCGACGCATCTGTATTGTCAACCGCGAGCACGTCAGGCAGCCCTTCCAGTTCTTTTGAGACTCCACTCCGGTACGCCTCGAGCGCAGTGGCGATTTCGTCGTCAAGCGCCTCAAATTCTCGTCCGGTCGCGTCAGATATCGCAGCCGCGATCCCCGACCCGCCCCGAAGGCGTTCCAGTACGCCAACAATCGCGTCAAACCCATATTCGTTGACGATGTGCTCAACGATCTTGGAGGCGTGGTAGTAGCTCAGCAGTACCTGCCCCGGAAACTCCGGGCGGGTGAAGCCACGATCCATGGCCGAGAGGCTGTGCAGTTTGTCGCGCTCCATCGCGGCAAACAGCTCGAGATCCATTTCACGGGCCCAATCGGGCCGCACCCGTTTCTCCTCATAGACAGACAGTCCCTCAGTAAACCACCGCGGAACGCGAAATCCGGAGACTCCGATTGCCATGGTGTGCGCCAGCTCGTGCCGCAACGTTCGGGCCCAGTTGTACGGCTGACCGCCCAGCGCGCGCGGCGTGTTGAGCGCAACGACGTCGCCGAAGGCGACGCCGAGCAATCCCAGATGCGGGAGGCCGGCAATTCGTACGGCAAAGTCATCCCGGTCGTTGTAAGCCTCGATGAGGATCTTGCCCTCCGGCGCGTATCCGTAGCGCGGCGACATATCGGCAAATGCCGCCTCGGCCTGTTCCAGCATGAGCGGCCCGACCACCTCAGCCTCGTCGCGGTGCAGCAACAATCGAAAGTGTTCGCTCTCAAGTGTTCTGAAATCGGCGTACTCATCCAACAGCCTGAGCGTGTTACCAACAAAGACGTTGAACTCATCGCGCTCAAAGGCGGCTTCGAGGTATCGGCGCGCCTCGTCGAAGGCACCGGCGCGCATTAGACTCGTACCGAGCGCCGCAAGTGCACGTGGATCGCGTGGCGTACGACGGACAGCCTCCCGGTTGACCGCGATGGCGTCAGGGTATCGGAAACGCAGCGCCAGATTTTCCGCGACGGTAACGTAAAACGCCGAGCCCGACGGGTTGACACTGCTTGCCTGGTCGGCCGTCGCGCGATAGGCCGCCGTGTCGCCAGCCACATACTGCACCGCCGCCAGCTGCGCCAGCGCGTCGACACTGTTCGGATTCACGTCCAGTGCCTTTCGGGCCAGATCTTCCGCGGCCTGCCCATCGCCGTCCAGCAGGCTGAGCGACGAAACGAGGCTCAGCGCCCCGACACTGTTGGGATTGGCTGCCAGAGCTTCCCGCGCCAGGGCTTCGCGCTGCGCAAATCCGACACCCGCCCGCGCAAGTCCTACCAGCAGCCAGTCGGCACTTTCGTTAATCTTTATGGCCTCACTGTAGGTTGCCCGGGCGTCAGCGTCGTTGTACTTGGAACGGAAGAGCTCAGCCCACCAATACAGGTTGTCGGTGTTGCGCGGATCAATCTCCGAGGCGATGCGGTGCGCACCGTTGGCGTCGTGAAACTCACCGAGCATGGTCGCGGCCCTGGCGGCAACCATATGCTCGGAGGCCGAAACGAAGTACCCTTGCTTGAAGGCACCGAATATTGATCGGTTGATCTGCCGCGCCTCCCGCAACTGGCCCGTGTTTTCAAGGAGGTACGAAAGCTCGATCGCGTTGAGCCAGAAATTCCGTTGCAGTCGGCCGGCTGCACGGAATTCCGCTTCGGCTTCAGCGTTACGACCGACCGACGCAAGCAGACGCCCGCGCTGATACCTCGCATTGGCTGCGCCCGGTCCAGTCGAGTCAGCCGCCAGCAGTTGGTCGGCCTCGGTGATTCCCGCCGAATACTCGCCGGCTGCGCGGAACGTCTCAAGGTATGCAGCCACAGTCTCGCCGAACGCTTCAGGCTCGAGGTCTTGCTCCGCCATGGCGTCACGCAGCGCGCCGCGGGCCTCAGCGTAGCGCCCCTCGGTCAATGCGTCGAGCCCGATAACGAGACCAGCTGGGCGATCCTGCGCACAGCCAACTGCGACGGTCTGTAGACCGACGACAACTGCAAGAAGCAGTCTCGACAACTTCGGAATGAGGTTCGGGGCGGTGCCGGTATGCACAGTGTCAGGGTGAACGAACGGGTCGGAATACCCGGTCGAGTGTGAGTGTAGATCGGTCAACCCCGCTCGGGACTTGGCTGGGTCTATACCGGTCTCTTATCTGGAGGAATAACCGTGGTATGTCCAAAGTGATAGAATGTTACGAGCCGCGAGCCGTTCCGGAGAAAAAACGCGCATTCACAGGTAGAGATTTGTACCCTGAGACAGAAGCCACGAACCAGATACGAAGATGAGCAAGATTAGCAGAATGGCTCTGGCGTTTCTCGCCATCGCCACCATACTGGTACTTTCGCCTGAGCCGATTGTCGCGCAGACGCCCGAGAGCCCTCCAACGCCGCTCACAGACAAACTCGTCAGGGGGTTCTCAGAAGCGATTCTCGATCTGGCTCGCTGGTCGCACGAGAACAGCGAACGATGGGAAGAAATGAGCGAGCGCTGGTCTGACGGCGACGGAGAGCTCAGCCAGGAACGAATCGATGACTACATGTCAACGCTGTCTGCTTACCTGGGCGAATCAAGCGAGGTGGCGCGCGAGGCAACGCGGATTGTCGAACGTCACGGATTTACGTCGCTTGATCATTGGTCAGATGTGGCCAGTCGCGTCATGCACACGTATTCGGTCGTCAAGATCGCGGAGACTGATATGTCCGCATCGCTGGAGTCGATCGCCAGCGCCGCCCTGACTCCCGAGCAACGGAAGCAGATGGAGCAGGCCATTGCCGAGGTGAATACCCGGATGGGCGAGTTTGCCGACAGCGTGCCCGAGACGGACAAGCGTGTTGTCGAGCGCAACATTGAACTGATCGAGTCATCCTTGAAGGCTGCATCAGAAGTCGGAGAGACCGAGAAAAACTGACGCGTAATGTGCTGCGTCAGCGTCGTGATTTGTCGGTCGGTGGAATGTAACTCCCCCTTCGTTCGTCAATAGGCAAAACGAATCAGGGAATACACTCACGGGGTGACAATCATGAAACGCATTCTCTTTATCGCGACGGTGCTTGCTGCGTTTGTGGCGACAGACGTCGCCGCACAGAACGCACAAGGGCTGGATCTGACAGACGAACAGCGGGAGCAGATCCAGGAGTTGTTGCAGTCGAATCGCGCCGAGACCAACGCCGCCATCGCCAGCATCTTGACTGACGAACAAAAAGACGCCATCGTGGCACGGGCGATCACAGGCCAGTTCCAGCGTCGTGCAGTGCGCGCACGCCCAGGCGTTCGCGCACGTACCGGTGGGCGCACGGCCCGCGGTTTCGCCGGAAGGAGCCGCTCATTACTTACCGACAGGATGGCCGCCGAGCTCGAGTTGACCGACGAGCAGCGCGAGAAAATCAGGACGATAATGAGCGAGCAACGCGCTCAGGGTGCGGGTAGCGCAAGAGAAGCGATCCGTGAGGTCCTGACCGAGGAGCAGGTTCAGAAGCTGGACGAAATGCGGGAGCAGCGTGTCAATCGAGGCGCCAAGCAGCGACAGGGGATGCAGCGCCGCAGACGTTAGCTGGCAGGGGCGCCAGCGTAACAATCCAGGAGAACGGTCGTAGTGGCCATGAAACAACATGCACCGCTGATGAAAGACTATTCCCGGCCACCCACGGTTCTCGCTCTCGCGCTCCTCTTCGTCGCGACGCTATGGATTCGACCGTTCGAGCACATTGGCGGACACCTTCAGCCGATTCTGTGGATTGGGCTTGCCGTCCTTGTATGGACCAAAATGGCAAACGGAGGGTGCGGGTCACGCTCCCGATGCGGCACCGGCTGATCAACTGACAAGTACGGAAATGCGCGCAGGCGCACACTCCAGCGTCGTTCGCTGGATCTCAAGCTGAGACGGGCACCTCGATAACCTCGAGGTGCCTTTCTCATTTTAGAGGCTTCGCCGATACCAGCGGAGTAGATCACGTAGGAGCCCATGTCCAATCGGAAACACACCGTCACTGTTGCGGCGCTCGGCCTCGCTGTCATCGTCCTGGTTGTCGCCGCGACGAATCCCGCTGCCACCTACGACGTCATTACGACGCCGGCCGAAATGTTACGAGAGCGTGCGAGAGAGCAGCGGCGCGCCGAAGCACACAGAGGCTGGGCAGTCGCTTACGAACAGGCGATGGCGGGAGAACCCAAGGCGATGTACAAGGTCGGTCGCGTTCTCCAGGGACAAACCTGGGCCTACGGAACAGGGCTGGACACCAATCCGCGTCTGGGCGACTCACTCGTCGACGCCGCTGCACAGGCTGGGTACCCCGCAGCGGAATACCATGTGTGGAGCGAAGAAAGGGGCAGTCTCGAAGAGCTGCTCCCCCTGTTTCGTCGGGTTGTCGCTGAGGGGTACACAGACAGCCTCGACATGTCGCTGGTCTTCATTGCCAGCTCGGTTGGCGTGGAGGCCCACTTCGCTTGCGACAGGGACCTCTGGTACGAAAGCTGGGAGGCCAGAATCGCACACTGGGAGACGCGCGCGCAGGACGCGCCGTTGTTGCGACGGCAGCAAGCAAAACGCGAGCAGCAGAAGGAGCGGGAAAAGCTCGAAGCCTACTTCGCCAGTGGATGCACCCTGTACGAGGGAGCGCCGGTCAAGCCTCTGGGACCGCGCCCGGACTAGCATCCTGCGATGGCGAGCCTGCATCCGGCTCTCCGTCGGTTTCGAGTTCCGGCACCTCGGCCGTCAAACTACTCAGGATCACCCGCCGCCCATATACCGACTCCAGTAAAGGCGCAGCCTTTCGCTCGGCGTCCCACAGCTCCACGGCTGGATGCTCATCGGCCACGAGCGCGACGCTCATCTCATCTGCCGTCCACGAGACAATCACATCGCTGACGATCGCGTTCCGCCCCCGCTCGAGAAACTCGGCCAGGCGGAGAATCGCGGCCAGGTGTCGCAGCCGCTCGCGGTCTCGACGGGAAAGCAGCCCCTTCAGATTGCCCGGCACGGGATCGCCCTTCC
>JANQRN010000209.1 GCA_028284545.1 Rhodothermales bacterium
TGACGTTGTCGACCTCGGCGAGCGCCGTCGTAAGCTCTTCGATAAGAGCCAGCGCTTCCTCCTCGAACACCGTCTTTCCGTTCTGAAACTCGAGGGCCACCGCGAAGGCGTCGCCGATGCCGAAAACTTCCTCAATCGTTTCCTCCGTAACGACCGATGGGTGGTCCGTGGGTATGAAGGCGCGTACCGAGGTATCCTTCTCCAGCCGGCTGAGCCCGGCTGCAGCCCACACGATGAACAGGAGGCTTATCGAAACGACCCAGACGGGATGCTCGGTAAGGCGCCAGAACACCGAGGCTTCGATATCCGAGCGACTCATGCATCGGCTCCGTCGGGCTTGTAGCCACAACCCATTTGCCACATCGCGTCCTCAGACGCCTGCCAGTGCTCGGCGAACTCCGGAGGGACAGGCGGCACTGCTTCGGGACTGACCGCGCCGAGTACCATGTTCGTATGTACCCAGCCGTTGCAGTCGCGCAGCGCGCAGCGCGCGATGGCCATGGCAATCGGTCGCCCTTCCCGATCAAAAAACCGATGCTGGAGAAACCACCACCTTTCGTCCCACGACAGCAAGCGGGTTTCCAGACGATAAACCTGAAGCGGCCGCAAGGTCCTGCGGAAACGCACTACGGCACCGCCGATAACCGCTGACCATCGATTCGTCAGCATTGCTCTTGCCACACCGGTCCTCAACATCCAGGCAGACCGGGAAACATCCATAATCTGCAGATACCGGCCGTTGTTCATGTGGCCAAATAAATCGATGTCGGTAAGCCACACCCGGTGGGTGCTAACCAGGGCCTCGCGGTAGCCCATCTTGGGTCGCAAGATGTTCCTCAGGAAAGCAACCAGGACTCTGAAATACAGATTCATATTCGAGTACACTTACCGCTACTTGATCAGACCCTTCTGCGAGCATGCTGAGATGCCCGCACGCCAAGTCGAATGGTGGCATGTCGCTCGTACCGAAACGTCACCGGGATTGATGACAAGGTCGGCTGCGCCGCATCCAATTCGCGGTCACGGACATGCTAGGGTGTAGCGGTGTTGATACGAGCTTGCTCTGAACACAACAAGCGTTTGGTGTAAGTAGCGCGGAGGTAAGCTTTTGACCGTATCCGTATTCGTCGTCGAAGATGACGCGTCAACCCGCGCCATGCTCATCGACAAAATCAGTCGAAGTGAACGTCACGACGTCACCGGCGCTGTCGGATCGCTATCGAGTGCGCGGCGTGCACTCAAGGAAGAGCAACCGGACATTCTTCTGGTTGACCTTCAGCTCCCGGACGGAAGCGGCATTGATTTGATCTCCGAGCAGACTCTGCGCAATCCCGCATTGCCGATACTGGTCATTTCGATATTCGGAGACGAAGAACGTGTGGTCAACGCAATTGGTGCAGGTGCTCAAGGTTATCTACTGAAAGACGACGAGGAAGACACCATTCTGGACGCGGTCGACTGCCTTTTGCGCGGACAGTCTCCGATCTCGCCCAGTATCGCTGTCCACCTCATCCGCCGGTTCCGTCAACTGGTACCCCATCGTCAGGAGATACACCCCTTGTCCGACAGGGAGCTGGAGGTCCTGCAACTCGCCACCAAAGGCCTGAGCTACAGGGAGACGGCAGAATTGATGGGGGTAAGCATCAATACCGTCGGCACTTTTACAAAGCGTATCTATACCAAACTCGCGGTGTCGTCACGAGCTGAAGCGATTTTCGAGGCACGGCAGATGGGGCTAATGTCCGACTCCTTCAGTGAACAGCGCCGCAACGGTACGTAACAAACCGACCTTTGCGCAGGTTACTCTGCTGCTGGCCGCTTGCGTCTTGCTGCCGGCCGGCGTACTCAGCTTCTTTTATGTCGTCGACAAAGAGGTCAATCCCAGTAGCGAGTACCTGCTAACCGACTTCGAGTATCTGGCCAGCCACGCCGATCAACCCCCGAAAAGCCCGGGGGAGTGGCGGCGCTTCGACCGTGAGGTAGAG
>JANQRN010000255.1 GCA_028284545.1 Rhodothermales bacterium
TGTCGGGCAGCGTCACGACCGTCGTGTCGGCCGGCTGCGCATTCGCGTTGGCAATCAGCGCACCCAGGCACAGCAGGACGGTAGTTATTCGCTGGCGCGGTCGCCGAGCAGGCAAGGGCTATTCCGGCTACGCCAGATCAGCGTCCAGCGTAATCGACAGGCCTGATCGAAGCAGGTTTGAAACCGGGCATTTTGCTTCGGCCTCTTCAGCATATCGCTTGAACGTCTCACTGTCCAGGCCGGCAACCTTCCCGCGGGCGACGAGGTGCATTGCCCCGATCTTGCCTTCATGCAATGTGACCGTCGCCTCGGTGTGCATTTCTTCCGGCACATGTCCCTGCTGAGACAGGTAATTGGAGAATGCCATGCTGTAGCAGGCGGCGTGCGCGGCTGCAATCAGCTCTTCAGGATTTGTGCCTGCCTCATTCTGAAAGCGCGTCGCGAATGAAAAAGGGGTATCAGAGAGTACGCCACTTGTGCTGCCGATTTTGCCGTTGCCGGTCTTCAGGTCACCGTGCCACGTGCCAGATGCCGTGCGCTTAATCGGCGGGAGGGGAATGATCTTGTGCTTTTCGTTGGTCGGTGCTTCAGACATAGTAGGTTGTCAGCGAGATGCAAAAGGGTTGTATAACTGGGCTCCCATTAACACGGAGGCACCGCGCGTCGTTCCGGCCGCTTCCAGAATCCCGGATGAAGAGGAAATGGCATACGGCGGCACGGGAATGCGCAATAGAGGTTGGTGCCCGTTGATCGTCGAGGTCCGCGTCTAATTCGCTCGAACCATCGACCGCCCTTGAAACTTGAGCCACCCGAGAGTCGCGATGACGATACGTTCAGTTTCCCCGTCAATTTTCCTCCACGGGCTATTGGCGGCAATCATCATCATTTTCGGTGGCTGTGATGGTACTTCCGACGATTCGAGTCAAACGGTTACCGGCACGCTTACCGCGACGATAGGCGGCGTCGCATACACAGCGACATCGTTCTCAAGATTGACCGCGAACGGGTTGACGATAACAACAACCAGTGGCGATGGGCGAAGCCTGAGCCTGACTTTTCTCGGCATCAGCTCAGATGGCCAGTATTCGCTCATAAACCGGGCGCTGGATCCGACGCCTGGCGTCGCGGGTGGTTACTCCGCCGACGGTGAGACGTACAACATCGATACGGGCATTATCAATTTGACTGCGTACACGAACGACGGGATAACTGGCACGTTCGTGGGAACTGCTACCGGTCTTCTGGGCGCTCCCGATCTTGCGGTCTTGGGTGGTAGCATTGACGTCGAATTCTGACATCATGAGCTGACCGATTTACCGCGTCGATCAGTTTACCGTCGCGGTAGCCCCGCGCGTGACCGCGCCGTTGCTTGTTTTGTCTTCAAACTCTACGTGTGCACCGTACCCGTAATATTCACGGCTGTTATGTGGTGCGGATGGTGGTTGCGCGACGGCTAGTGTTGCGGCGTGTCAAACTGCGCGTTTTAGTACGTCTCCTCGGGCGCGTATCTTCCGGCACTCAATTCGCTCTACTAGCATCATGATTTCCGCAAAGCGTCGGTGCCACCCGTGCACGGCGCGTGTAGTTGTTGCTCTCCTTTTCTGGACCTGTCCCGTCGGCGGATTCGCCGTCGGGCAGAGTGCAGACGCGATCATCCCGGTCGAGATATTCGACCCGGGATACCTCGCCGGCGACTCGAACTACCACAGTGTCACGGCCGCATCAGACGGCTTTGTCTACTTCTCCATGAACTCGCACCACCCGAACTCATCAGCGCGACTTTTTCGATTTGATCCTTCCGGCGAGTCCGTGGAACTGCTTGGTGATGTCACTGAGGCACTCGGCATCGATCCCCTCCGACAGATTCCGCATGGCAAAATTCATACGGCGCTCGTTGAGCATGAGGGGTACCTCTACTTCGCGACCCATACGTCGCAGTACGAGGGCAATCTCCCTGATATGTCGCCGTCGGATGGTCGATTGCCGTATCAGGGCGGCCACTTCATGCGATACAACCTGACGTCGGGAGCGTTTGAAGACCTCGCGCATCTGCAACTCCCAAACGAAGGCATCATCACGATGGCCCTCGACCAGGAAAACGAAACGCTGTACGGATTGACCTGGCCGACAGGGCTGCTGATCAGCTACAATCTGCACGAAGGACTACTGCACAACTGGGGTGCGGTCCAGGAGCGTGGCGAGTGGGGACAGCTACCGGAGGAATGGGACTTCATAAACCGAAAGCTCGCCGTCGACGGCGCCGGCAGCCTTTACGGCTCATCCGATACAGGCAGGATCTGGCACTTCGAGCTGGGACAGCAGCGGCCGGTGCAGTACCTCGCGGGCCTTACGCTTGACGCCGTCCCGCGGTACTACGAAGACAACTTCATGTATGCCAACGAGCCCCATTTCTTCTGGCGAAACTGGCGGACCATTCTCTGGAACGAATCAACTGCGAGCTTCTGGGGTCTGCATGGTGGAAGCACGCAGCTGTTTGAGTTTGATCCGAACGCGGGGATGCTGCGTTCCGTAGCGTCGCTGCGTGCAGGCCCCGAGACAACGCAGCGCAATCCGTATCGCACGCAACTCGGCTTGACGCTGGGACCGAACAACACGCTGTACTACCTCGCGCACGGTCCGCCAGTCGAAGTCGAAGGCCGGCGCAACGTGCAGACTTCCGTGTATCTGTTGACATATCACATTGGCACAGGGCAGGTGACCAACCATGGCGCCCTGATGGGTGCCGGCAACCGACGCGTATACTTCACGGAGAGCATTGCCATCGGTGTTGACGGTCATCCGTACACCGTGGCATGGGTCGAGACCGTTGACACGGAACGGATGGCTGCCGTGCAGGCCGCCCGCGGTCTGGCCGTGCCCGAGGAGACGCGCGATGTAATCTATGAGATGCAGTTGGTGCGGTTGCCTCCGTTGAAACAGTTTGCTGAGTAGACTACAGTCACCAACGATGAGCAGCCCACGATTCATTTCTGGCGGAGTCGCAACTGCACTCGCAGGCTGGTTGCTCGTTGCCGGTTGCCACTCGCCCGAGCCTCCCCAGGCGCGCAACCCCGGTTTTGAGGAGCGGTGTGCAGATGCCTCTTCGGGGGCATGTGCGTGGGACATTGCATATCAGGTTGGCAGCGAAATCGTGGTTTCGAGCCACCAGGATGGCCATGCGCTGGAGATAGTCGCGGACGAAGGCGTCGGCTTCGTTGTCCAGGAGATGCGGTTCGACCGGCCTCCTGCCGAAGGTATCCTGACGTTTTCGGTCTCGATCCGGACCGACTCGGTCACGGGCAACGGTGCGGGCCTCAATATCGGCGTCTATGACGTGGACAGCCTCATGCTTCAGAACGTCGACATGGGCTATGGCAACTTCAGCTCGGCGACGGGGACTACCGATTGGCAGCGATACAGCCTCGGTGCTGTGGTGTCCCGAGACGCACGCAGCGTACACCTGGGTCTGATCAACTACGGGTCCGGTCGCGCCGTTTTTGACAGCGCATCTGTGGCCTGGCAGCCTTTGCGGGGTAGGCGCCCAAGTGCGTTTGCGACCGACTACATCGACGCGGCCATGAATCATGTCCGCGAGAATTCGTTGCGAAGGGATTCGGTTGATCTTCGGGCCATCCGGCGTAAAGCACTCCGGGTTGCGGGTGATGCAGAGAGTGCAGAGGAGGTGAATCTGGCCATCAGGTATCTACTCGGCAGTCTTGGTGACCACCACTCTTTCCTGATGACGGCGAAAGAGCGTTCACTCTGGCTCGGCGACTCCCCTGGGGGCGGTGGTGACGCGGCTGCATCGTTGGACAATCTTGTA
>JANQRN010000272.1 GCA_028284545.1 Rhodothermales bacterium
CGTCGGCCTCGCGTTATGATGATCCCCTCCGGGTTGCGTTCTACGAGTTGACGCCATCGTTCCTCCGACTGGCGCAGTTCCTTCGCGGTGCGGCCCTGCTCCACCATCCGATCCTGCAGGTAGTCTTTCTGCTCGCGGAGGTTCTGGTTCAACCGATCAAGATCGGTGTACGCAGTCTGCATCGCGTCCTCGAACAGCACCCGGTAATGACGCTCATTCTCGCGTGCACGCTGTTCGCTATCAACGTTCTCCTGCAACGCCTGCTCGAGTCTGGCCACCTTGTTACGATAGGCGCTTGCGAGAAAGAAGAGCCCAAAAAGAGAAGACAGGTACAAGCCACCCAGTGCAAGTGCAATACGAGTGAAGAGCCCCTGACCGATTCCCGGAAAGACGACTCCGAGATACGACAAGAGTAGCAACACTGCGGCGACCACGGCGGGCGCAACGATCAAGACGCCACGCGCGGCGAGCAGCGATTTACCTGCGATATTTGATTCCTGTTCTTCTTGCTCCATTGCGGGGCGTACTTCAGAAGCACCGGACTGCACGTGAGCTATTGCCACAGTCCGGTTCTACACCTCATCATAATCGACTCATACGAATGGCCCATAAGCAGCGGCGGCGGCGGGAAGACCGGAGTTGCGTAACTTGGGGCCCGTTCTCAATTGAATTGTCCGCCGGATGCAGCCACCACCGCAGATGCGCTCTTATCGATGGCAAGTCCGCGATGTGCCCGATCCCGGGAATGTCATCGAGCTTGCCGAAGCGCTCAACAATCTGCCCCAGGCACTAGCCAGGGCCCTTTTCTTGCGTGGTGTGACTGACTTCGAGACCGCGCGCAGTTTCTTCAGGCCAACGCTGGACGGCCTCCATGATCCTTTTGCCATGCGAAACATGGATGCCGCGGCTGAGCGGCTGGCGCGGGCAATTACGTCGAAGGAACGCGTTCTGGTCTATGGTGACTACGACGTAGACGGCGTGACCTCAGCCGTCCTGATGGTGTCCTTCCTGCGCAGCCGCGGTGTCAGCGCCGACTATTTCATACCCGATCGCCGAGTACATGGGTATGGCCTGTGCAATGCCGGTATCGACGTCGCTGCCGCGAATGGAGCACAGCTGATCGTCGCGCTTGATTGCGGGATTACGGCGACCGGACCGGCGACCTACGCGCGTTCACTCGGCATCGACCTGGTAATCTGCGACCATCACACAGCCGGCGCGCAGATCCCTGACGCGCTTGCTGTACTGGACCCTAAACAACCCCAGTGTTCGTATCCGTTTGACGAGCTTTCGGGATGCGGTGTTGGTTTTAAGCTCGTGCAAGCGACGCTCGGGCAGCTGGGTGAAAGTCAGGAGCATGTCTCTGACCTGCTCGCGTTGGTGGCCATATCCATAGCCAGCGATATCGTGCCGATCAGAGATGAGAACCGCATCCTGATGCGGGCCGGCCTGCAGCAACTCGCGGAATCACCGTCGGTCGGGCTGAAGGCACTTGCAGACATTGCACGGGTATCGCTCGAGACCTGCGGCACCTCAGACATCGTATTCGGCATCGCACCGCGCATAAACGCGGCAGGTAGACTTCAACACGCGGGAAAAGCGGTTGATCTGCTGCTGGCAACTGACGATTCGGTCGCCCGGTCGCTGGCGGCCCAGCTCGAGGAAATTAATATTGAGCGGCGGGCCATCGACAAGGACACGGTGGCCCAGGCTGAGCGGTCGGCGCGTCGAATGCTCGAGTCGCGCGACCGATCGGGGATTGTCTTGCACGACCCGTCCTGGCACGCCGGCGTCATCGGCATCACCGCAAGTCGAATTGTGGAACGCTTCTGCCGACCGACGGTCATGCTCACCAACGTGAACGGTGTTGCAAAGGGATCTGCACGTTCGATCGCCGGCGTCAACGTCTACAACGCACTGAAGTCGTGCGAAGACCTCCTCTTGCAGTTTGGCGGTCATGACTACGCGGCCGGATTGCAGCTCGAGGTAGACAAGGTTGATGAGTTCCGCGAGCGCTTCGACGATGCCGTCTCGCAGCAAATGCGGCCGGAGTTTCTGATTCCAGCCCTCAAGATTGACGCACCGGTTGCGCTCGACGAGATCGACGCCCGTTTCTGGGCCGTCCTGGCTCAGTTTGAACCTTTTGGGCCGGCCAATCCGCGACCGGTCTTCGTGCATCGCGAACTCCAGGTTCTGGGCCGCCCATCAACGGTCGGCCGCGACCGAAGTCACCTGAAGTTTGTGGTGCGCCAACGTGAAGGTGGTCGCGCCATCCCCGCTATCGGATTTGGTATGGCCGGCCACCTGGACAAGGTGGTGAGGAGCCAGCAAGAGGGAATCCCCCTCGAGATGGCATTCACGGTCGACGAAAACACCTATCGAGGTGAAAAATCGATTCAACTTAAGCCCCGCGACCTTCGGCTTGCCAGGGAGCAGGAACCCGCCGCGGTGGCTTTGTAGAAGGTTACTATCACGAACGTTAAGAAGAGAATCATGAATTACGATGAGCTGAACCGCCGGGCATTCCTCAAGAAGGTTACCGTGCTCGGATCAGTAGTCGGTGGCAGTACTCTCATCGCGGCATGCGGTGGCGGGAATGAAGGAGCGTCTGACGCAGGTTCGATGGGCGGGTCTGAGTCGTCCGCAGGCGCGTCGGCGGCCTCGGGCGGCTGCAATGACCTGACCGGTCTGACGGATCAGGAGATCAGTGTGCGCACGACGCTGCAGTATGTGGAGGTGACCGAGAATCCAGACCAGAATTGTCTGAATTGCAACTTCTACTCCCAAGAGGAAGGAGCAAGCTGTGGTGCCTGCACCCTGATGAAGGGCCCCATCGCGCCTAATGGCTGGTGCGCATCCTGGGTTGTCAAGCCGGCCTAGGCGGCGGGCGGAGCGTTGAGAACACGCGCCAGGCCTGGCATCCGTCGGTACTTCACGATACTGCGGTGGTTGCCGCAGTACAATCTCCGTCAGTTCGGTGGTGATCTCACCGGCGGAGTGACCGTTGCGGTCATGCTCGTCCCGCAGGCGATGGCGTATGCCGTCCTCGCGGGGCTTCCGGCAGTTTATGGCCTCTACGCATCACTCGTCCCGCTACTGATCTACCCGCTAACCGCAACGTCGCGGCACGTCGCGCTAGGTGTGACGGCGATCGACATGATAGTTGTCGCTGCCGGGGTTACGCTTGTCGCCACGCCAGGAACACCGGAGTACATCGCTCTCGTGGTGCTGCTCTCGTTGATGGTCGGTGTACTGCAGATTTGTTTTGGTCTGCTACGCCTTGGCTTCGTTGTGAACCTGCTTTCCACGCCGGTCGTGACGGGGTTCATGACAGCAGCGGCACTGTTCATCGCGGCAAGTCAGATCGGCACGTTCGTCGGCGCACCAATGGATATCCGGGGCAATACTTTCGCCGCGGTGCTGGCGGCGGCCGCGCGTGTTGTCCCAGAGACCAATGGCCTCGCATTAGCGGTCGGCGGCGGCTCACTTGCAGCCCTTCTGGGGATGCGACTGCTGAGTCGACGAATCCCGGCGGCACTCGTGGTGGTAGTTGTGGCTACGGTCCTTGCCTGGAAACTGCAGTGGGGCTCGTCCGGTCTGTCGACCGTCGGGATCGTGCCTTCGGGTCTGCCATCGTTGGCGCTTCCCGCCATCACCACCGGCAACCTCTCAGCCCTGCTGCCAACGGCATTGACGCTCGCGCTGATTCAGATCATGACGATCATCTCGCTGGCGCGCATGTACGGTGGCAAGCACGGGTACCCCATTCGCGGTAACCGCGAATTGATCTCCATGGGTGCCGCCAATGTCAGCGCAGGCTTCTTCCAGTCTCCGCCGGTGTCAGGCAGCCTGTCGCGTTCTGCCGTCGGCGAACAGGCTGGCGTTCAGACCCCGCTTGCCAACGTGTTTGCCTCTGCCGTCGTGCTGCTGACGCTGTTGTTTATCACGCCGGCGTTTATGCATCTCCCGATGGCCTCGCTTGCGGCCATTATCATAGCCGCGTCACTGAGCCTGATCAACATTGCTGACTGGCGACGCCTCGCGAGAATCAAGCGGGTCGACGGCCTGCTGGCGGGCGTCACACTAGCAGGCACGCTGGCCTTCGGGCTCCGGGAAGGACTCCTGATCGGCGTCGCCGCTTCGGTCGTTGCGATCATGTACCGCATCAGCCGACCAAACGTCGCCATACTTGGCAAACTACCAGGAACACGAAGCTTTCGCAGCGTGAAGCGATACCCACAGGCCGAAGCGCACGAGGACGTACTTGTGATTCGCATTGACGCATCGTTCTCTTTCGCCAACGCTGACTTTCTTCGCGACCTGCTGCTGGAGGGTGACGGGCCCGTCGGTGATGAGACGCGTGCTATCATCATTGATGCCAGCAGCATCAACGATTTGGACACAACGGCCGTCGGCGTACTCCAGTTCGTTGGGGACACGCTCAATCGGCGCGGCGTCAAGCTCTTCCTGGCGGGCGTCAAGGGCCCTGTTGAAGACACCCTGAGATTAGCTGGTCTCTACGACCACTTTGGTGAGGAAGCGTTCTTTCTCTCGCCTCATCGGGCGCTGGACGCTTACCTTGCGGAAAATCCGCCCACGGACAAACCAAACTTGGAGTAAAACAGACGGTGAGCGAGACGTCAGCCGGGAATGGGGCCGGGCACGGGTTCGGCACCCTGCCCGTTTTCCTCGCAGGAATAAGCACCATCCTTGGTGCGATTATGTTTCTGCGCTTCGGATACGCCGTGGGAAACGTCGGGCTCGTCGGCGCCCTGGGCGTGATCGTACTGGGGCACCTGGTGACGGTGCCTACAGCCCTCGCACTCGCGGAGATCGCGACGAACAGAAAGGTCGAGGGGGGTGGCGAGTACTACATCATATCGCGGTCGTTTGGGCGTACGATTGGTGCCGTGATCGGCATCTCGCTCTACCTCTCGCAGGCCATCTCCGTTGCCTTCTACATGATCGCGCTTGCCGAGGCCTTCCGGCCGCTCGGTGCGGGGACCGTGTTCGACCTGCGCCTGGTCTCGATGCCTGCTACGATCGGACTCATTGCACTGATGTTGACCAAGGGCGCCGCCCTCGGCGTTCGCGCCCTGTACATCGTCGTCCTGGTGCTGGCAGCCTCCCTCATCCTGTTCTTTCTCGGATCGCCGGTGGACGGCTACAGTCCGGAAACGCTGCCTTTCGCCAGCAGTATCGCGAACGCTGACCAGTTCTTTATCGTTTTCGCTATCTGCTTCCCGGCATTTACGGGCATGACAGCCGGCGTGGGCCTTTCGGGCGACCTCGCCAATCCGCGGGTCTCACTACCGCGCGGTACCATGGCAGCTACGCTTGTTGGGATGGCCGTCTACGTGTTATTGGTAATCAAGATGGCAGCGTCCGCGCCGCCCGAGCTGCTCGATTCCGATCCACTCGTCATGAGCCGGATTGCGATCTGGGGACCGATCATTCCGATCGGACTCGCCTGCGCGACGCTGAGCTCTGCCATCGGGTCCATACTCGTAGCTCCACGAACGCTGCAGGCGCTTGGTTCAGACGGTAGCTTCCCTATCCGAGCACTCAATCGATGGACCGCCCTGGGTCGCGGTGCGGTGAACGAACCGCGGAACGCCACGCTCGTCACCGGCGTCCTGGCGCTGGTCATCGTGGCCCTTGGCAATGTTGACTTTGTTGCGCGCCTGATCTCCATGTTCTTCATGGTGACCTACGGCTCACTATGCGCCATCAGCTTCCTGGAGCACTTCGCGGCGCGCCCCAGTTATCGTCCCAGCTTCCGGTCCCGCTGGTACGTGAGCATGTTCGGCGCGGCAATGTGTGTCTTCATGATGTTTCAGATGGACCCGCTGTTCGCCATCATTGCACTCGTCGCGATGACCGGGCTCTATCTGCTCCTGTCGCGAACGTCGGGAGAGCGGGGCGACCTCGCAGCGATGTTCGAGGGCGTCATGACGCAGTTGACCCGGTACCTGCAGATCAGGCTGCAGCCGCGGCGCAACCGGATGGCGCGAGATGAGTGGCGGCCAAGCATCATCATGCTGAGCGATGAGACTTTTGAGCGTCGCGCGCCTCTACTCTTCCTTCGCTGGTTGAGCCACCGCCACGGCTTCGGAACGTATCTGCACTACATCAAAGGCCTGCTCAATCCCGATACTTCACGACAAGGCGAGAAGGCTCGCCAGAAGATGGTAGCGCTGGCCAAGGAGGAGGGAAGCGCCGTCTACGTTGACTCCATCGTGAGCCCGTCGATGATTTCGGCCCTTGCGCAAAGCCTCCAGCTGCCGGGCGTATCAGGGCTCAGTAACAACACCGTGATGTTCGAGCTCTCCGAACATGACGAAGCGCCGAAGCGTGGGGCCGTGGCCGAGAGCGTGCTGTTCGCGGGCAACACGCGCAAGACACTACTCGTGTTGCGTCACGGTGACAATCACTTCGGCGCGAGGCGAAAGATCCATGTCTGGTTGACCTGGAACGACCGCAGCAACGCGAACTCGATGATACTGCTGAGCTACTTGCTGCTGGATCACCCCGACTGGCGCAAGGCCGAAATCAGCGTCTTCGCGGCGCTACCCCGGGATCAGGTTGAAGAAATGCGACTCGGTTTCCAGGAGCTTATGCGCGACGGACGGTTGCCGGTCTCGGAAAAGAATATCCGTTTTCTCTCGGTCGACGATGTTGAGTCGTATCGCCGTTTGGTAGCGCGGCTATCGACGGACGCAGACCTCACGGTGCTTGGCTTTGACCTAGAGTCGCTACGTGAGCGGCGCGAGGACATGTTCACAAGTCATCCAGCGCTCAAGGACGTGCTTTTTGTCCACGCTCCCGAACAGATCCGGATCGAGTAATTGACCGTCGGCAGAGGCTACTGCTCCAGGTCTGGCGGCAACCCGAGGGCGCCGCATCCGTAGCAGGAGCTACAATGGCAATACATATTGCTATCCCAGTTTTTTACGACCAAACCCGCTGCCCTATGAAACATCTACTACCAAGGATTCTCTGTTTCACGTTTGCGCTCGCTGCCTTTTTCGCCTCCGGCGCCCTCGCCCAGGAGCACGGTGAGCACGGTGAGCACAAGGAGGGCGGAGGTGACTACGACCACGCCGCGATGCATGGAAGTACGGAAGATCAGCAGGCAGTCCGCGCCACGGTGGACGCACTCTTTGACGCAATGCGCGCCGCAGACGGCAGTGGTGTTACCGGCGTGTTCGCCGAAGACGCGCGACTGATGACGGCGATGAACCGCGACGGCAAGCCGATGGTCAACAACACGCCTATCGATCGTTTCGCGGCTTCAGTTGGCTCCGCCGCAGCGGGCGCACTCGACGAACGTATTTGGAACGTTATGGTCCATGTCAACGGAAACCTTGCAACGGCGTGGGTTCCGTATGCCTTCTACCACAACGAGAAATTCAGCCACTGCGGCGTGAACGCGATGCAGCTTGTAAAGGCTGAAGGCGGCTGGAAAATTCTGCAGCTGACAGACACGCGCCAGCGCGAAGGCTGCGACATTCCTGAGGACGTCGGCAAGATGTAGTTACGTCTGTGCTAGAAAAGAAAACGGGGGACCGGCCACTGCCGCGTCCCCCGTTCTGCGTTTCAAGCGGATGCAGATCGCGTCCTACGAGCAGACGGTGTCGTCCTGCAGGCTGTCCCAGCAAGCCTTTTCGCCATTGTTGAAATCCGGCGCAAGCACGGACCCTTCTCCGGTCTCGGAATTCCACTCCACCTGGTGGACGTGCCCACTCTCGGCATTCGTGTACTCGAAGAAGCGCATGTCGCCATCGATCATGTAGGTGACGGAGTCGCCCGGGTTTGTTGGCGCGTCGACGGGGACACTCAGGACTACCTGACGATCGGTCTCCGAATTGAAGTCCCAGGTCGCATTGAGCACGTTGGTGCGGGTACCATTGACATCGTAGTACAGGTCCCAGTCCCCTTCGGTGCCCAGATTCTCCGTATGCCCGGTGTACAGCTCCCACTGCTGATAGACTGTACCGCCGTCGTTGTACGTCACAACCATCCGCCAATCATGCCCGGGACTCACGGGCTCAGCGAACAGGGAAAAGTTGATAGACTGAATCCCGTGGTTCGCCGTGTTACTCCAAACCCACTCACCGTTCTGAAAAACCGGATCTGCATCAACGGCGGCAGCCGTAACGACGAACGGGATTATCATGTGCACCTTGACGGCGACCGATATCAGGCCAACACGCCATGCTCCGGCGGTGAAGTTCTCACCGGCGGCAGCCTTAGGCGTGGAGTCAAAGATGTCGGTGTTCAGTTCGAACGCCTCCGCCGGCAGGAGCGACGGAGCTTCGTCTTCGGTCGAGGCATTGTCACACGCGCTTGCAAACAGCAATGCGGTGCAGACGAGCACCGGGGCAATTCTCCTTCTCATGACACTATTCGTTGGTTGCTTGACAGGGGGAGCGATCGAGGACTGGGAGGCCCGCACGGTGGTCAACGTCCGGTTTCTCGCACACTACAGTCCGTAGTAATCGGCTCGCCGGATTGGCTCCTTTAGTGGACAGCAGGGCAATAATGTGCCAACGACTGTGCACCAAGGAACCTCTACCCGGTGAATGCTGGATTGTTCGGATCGCACTGGCGGCATTGCACGGACCATGCCAGTGTGCAGAGATAAGTATCTTGGCGGGCCCGTCATACGCCGGAATTAGTACCGGCCAACAATCGAAAAACGTAGTTCTGCAATAATGAGTGAAAAGAAATACACGTATGAGGGAACTGACATCGAGGTCAGGTACGACCTGAACCGGTGTATACACGCCGCAGAGTGCGTTCACGGGCTGCCGGCTGTCTTCGATCCGAAGGGGAAACCGTGGGTCAAGCCCGCGAACGCCTCACCCGACGAGGTCGCCGAAGTGGTAGTCCGTTGCCCGACTGGGGCACTGCACTATCACCGCAAGGATGGCGGTTCGGGCGAGGTTGCGGGCGCAAACGAAATTGATGTTGCCGCTGACGGACCCCTATACGTGCGCGGAAGCGCGGTCTTGCGCGATGCAGAGGGCGACGTTGAGTTGAGGGATACGCGGGTCGCACTATGCCGGTGTGGGCTGTCGAAACGCAAACCGTTATGCGACGGAAGCCACTCCGGGGCATTTGCCGACCCGGGGGACCTGGGCGACGGCGGCGTCAAGGATGTCGACTCGGTGGAGGGTAGCGATCTGGAGATTCAGGCGGCGAAGAACGGCCCGCTGCTGGTCAAGGGCGATTTTCTACTACGGGCCGGAGACGGTACCGAGCAGCGCCGGGGGAATGTTGTCGCACTCTGTCGCTGCGGACTGTCGAAGAACAAGCCGTTCTGCGATGGGTCACACCGAGAAGGTGGATTTGAGGGTTGAAGGTTGAAGGCTGAAGGTTGAGGGTTTAGGGTTGAGGGTGGCAGGCTGGGGTGGCGAGATATTAGACGTTGGGCAGATTCGCCGCCGAGCCAAGTCGAGCCAAGCCGTGCGGGCCGTGCGGGCCGTGCCGCCGCGTCTACAACACAGCTCTCTGAACCAGCTCAGGAATCGCGCCCTATTGGTAATGTAACAGCGCACTATTACATTAGCGGGATGGGTGTCCTGAGTCCCGCACCCCTCAACCTTCACCCCTCACCCCTCAACCTTCACCCTCCAACCCTCCAACCCTCCTCGAAAGAATGAAGCACAGCGATCGAAGGGTTGTCCCCGAGACGAAAGCCGCGGAACGAGAGCTATGCCGCGCCCTGGCGGCTATGGACTCCATGGAGGAGTGCCGCAACCTGCTGCGGGACCTCTGCACACCCGCTGAACTCGAGGCCCTGGCCGATCGATGGCGGGTCGTAAAACCACTCATCGAAGGCAAGCCCTACCGCGAAATCCACGACCAAACAGGCGTCTCGGTGACGACCATCGGCCGCGTCGCAAGATTCCTTGACCGCGGCTTCGGAGGCTACAAACTCGCGTACGCTCGCCTCAGCGAAACCGCGAGGGACAATGCCGAATAGTACTCCCCTCCCAAAGACTGCTCGCGTGACCAACTACAACGACCCCGATCGCATCACGATAGCCATCCAGAAATCCGGGCGGCTCGCTGATTCGTCGCGATCGCTACTGGACCGGTGTGGGCTGCACGTCACGCGATCGAAAGACGGACTCTTCGGTTACGGCGAAAGCATGCCCGTCGACCTGCTGTTCATCCGCGACGACGATATACCGGCGTTCGTCGCAGACGGCCACGCCGATTTCGGCATCGTGGGCCGAAACGTCGCTGAAGAATTTGCGCTCAGCGCAACCGACTCGCGACCACCCTTCTCAGTCAGGAAGTCGCTTTCGTTCGGGGCCTGCAGACTGTCGATTGCCGTAGGCGAGGATGTCGACTATGTCGGCCCGAGCTCCCTTGATAACCTGCGAATCGCAACGACGTACCCGAACATCACCCGCCGCTTCCTGGAGCTGCACAACCTGGACGCTGACATAGCGACCCTTGCCGGCTCAGTGGAACTCGCCCCTCGGCTGGGCTCCGCTGATGCCATCGCAGACATTGTCTCCACCGGGAGGACGCTTCGTGCGCATCACCTGAAGGAGGTTGAAGTCATTATGCGGAGCACCGCCGTCGTCTTGCAGTCTTCAGAGCCACTGACCGACGACCTGGAAGCTGTGGCAAAACGCCTCTTCCTCCGCATCGACTCGACGCTTCGCGTCGACGAGAGCAAGTACGTCATGCTACACGCGCCGGTAGGTGCCGTAGATTCCATTGCGGAGCTGCTCCCCGGCGCGGAGCAACCTTCCGTGCTTCCACTTGCCGGCACCTCCGACCGCGTCGCCCTGCACGCGGTGTGTAGGGAGGCGGTACTGTGGGAGCACCTCGAAAATCTGAAATCCGCTGGTGCCTCAGCGATTCTAGTCATGCCCGTAGAACGAATGCTCCTATGAAACGCTTCGTGTGGACGGCCCTCTCGGAACTCGAACGCCGGATGGCACTAAGGCGCCCCGGCAGCACGAATGACAGGAGCGTCGAGCAGGCGGTCCGCGAGATTCTTGCGGACGTGAGATCAGGCGGAGACCGCGCCGTGCAGTTGTGGACAAATCGGCTGGACGGGTTTGACGGCAACCTGCGGGCGGTATCCGGAGAACACTTCGAGGCGGCGCTGGCTTCGGTAGATCCGGCGGTCCAAACGGCGATGGACGTAGCCATTGCGGCGATCGCCGAATTCCACCAGGCGCAGGTTCCTAAGGACATCGAGGTTGAAACCGCGCCGGGTCTCGTCTGCCGACGCGTGTACCGTCCGCTGAAGTGCGTCGGACTCTACGTTCCGGGTGGGCGCGCGCCCCTACCGTCTACCATGCTGATGCTCGGTATACCATCGCGCATCGCCGCGTGTCCCCAGCGGATCGTATGCACCCCACCTCGACAGGACGGCACTGTCGACCCCGTCGTTCTGGTCGCGGCGCACAAGTGCGGGCTCGACACAGTCTTTCCCGTCGGCGGAGCCCAGGCCGTCGGCGCTATGGCATACGGAACCGAGTCCGTTCCACAGTGCGACAAGATATTCGGCCCCGGAAACGTCTACGTTGACACGGCCAAACGCATCGTCGCGTACGAGAGCGACGGGGCCGCGCTTGACCTGCCGGCCGGGCCTTCAGAGGTCCTCGTGCTCGCAGACGATGACGCCGATCCGCTGTTCGTGGCGTCTGATCTGCTGGCGCAAGCCGAGCACGACCCTGTTGCCCATGCGGTCCTTGCGACCACGAGCGAAGACCTCGCGTCGAAAGTCACGCATCTGCTTCATCCACTCGCAGACGCGCTGCCATCCGCCGAGACAGCGCGAGCGGCCCTGGAGCACGCGGCAATCATTGTGGCAGACACCCGAGAGCAGCTGGCAGAGATCGCAAATCGCTACGCTCCCGAGCACCTGATTCTGAACCTGCGAGACGCAGCTGATTTCGTCGCCGGGATCGAATCAGCCGGCTCCGTCTTCCTTGGGCCGTGGACACCAGAGGTACTCGGGGACTACTGCAGCGGGACAAACCACGTCCTGCCCACGGGCGGTTTTGCGCGCGCCTGGTCGGGCCTGGCGGTTGAGGATTTCCTTAGACACATGACGATACAGGAGGCGACGACCGAGGCGATGGCAACGATTGGTCCGGTTGCTGCGACACTCGCACAGGCCGAGGGGCTCGCCGCACACGAACGCTCGATTCTTGCACGACTGCATTCACTCGATGGCTGACCGACTGAGCAAGATTGCGTTCCTCGATCGCGATGGGACATTGATCGAGGAGCCCGCTGACGAGCAGGTTGACCGAATCGACAAGATCCGATTCGTGCAGCATGTCATCCCGTCGTTGTTGCGGCTGCGGGGGGCGGGGTATGGCTTCGTAATGGTGACCAATCAGGACGGCCTGGGTACGGCGTCGTTTCCCGCCGCGGATTTTGAGCGACCGCAGAAGTTCCTTCTGGCGGCGCTAGCCTCCCAGGGTATAGAATTCCAAGCGATCCACGTCGACCCTACGCTCCCGTCAGACGGTGCCCCGACCCGCAAACCAGGCATCGGAATGGTACAAGAATACCTCGTCGGTGGCAGATT
>JANQRN010000032.1 GCA_028284545.1 Rhodothermales bacterium
ACGAGAAACCCATCGGTCGTCGTACGCCTTCTCAGAGCAGACACCGTCTGGCGCGACAACGATCTGGTTCACGTGGGGCGCGGCGAGATTTGGACCGCGCTGAAGGGCAAGTGGGATTACGCGTTGCACTACCAGATTCAGCTGACGCTTCAATCCCACAACGCTCTCAGCGTCACAGTCAGTTTCGAGGCCGAGTGGCAGGACTCTGTGCACGGCAATTGGAATCGCACGAGAGGGCAGGCCGAATTCCACTTTGACGACGAGCGCCAGATTACGACGTTCGAGTCATCCGACTCTCACTCTCCAATCACTACAACCGAGCGTCGACTGCGCATTAGGCCAGTCGTCTCGAATCTATGACATTCCCGGGAGACTTCCAACGATGAATTGCGAACAACTCAATCTGACAAAGTGGATGAGGAACGGTCTCGTGCTGTCGACAGCCGTGATCTCACTCTCCGGATGCGTAGCGGCTGCTGTTCATACGTCTACGTACGCCGTCAAGGGAGCCCCTCGAGACGAACTACTGGTTCAAGCACAAGCTGGCGACACGGTGGCGCAGTACGAACTCGGCAAATCATTCTGTTGTATGGGGCCGGGCTTCGACACGCAAACCGCAACGGAGTGGTTCTGCAGAGCGGCCAATCAGGAGAACGCGGACGCCATGTACGAACTCGGTCGCGTCTATCTCGGTGACGTGTCTCGCAGCCTGGCTCCAGGCCAAAAGCTCCGAGCACTGGCTGCGAAGGAGAGCCCAGCTCACGCCCACTACTGGCTGACGCGAGCGGCGGGTCAGGACCATCCCGACGCCGAAGCGCTTCTCGCAAAACTAGACAACGACATCAGCAACGGCGATCTGGCCGCAGCGCGTCGTTTCGCCACCGAACCGAGCGATGTCGCCTGTGAATACGACGATGTCTTCATCGATTAACCCTGCTGGCTGCGAAGAGGTGCCGCTAATGACAACACACAGCCGAATTCATCACGTGCTTTCCTGGATGCTGTTTCTGCTGCTTCTGATTTCCGCGCTGATCTCTGGGCAGCCGGCCGCCGCGGCAGAGCGCCCCAACTTCGTCGTGATCGTCGCGGACGATCTCGGATTCTCGGACTTGGCAAGCTTCGGCGGCGAGATTCGCACACCGAACCTCGACGGTTTGGCCAGCGAAGGGCTTCGTGTGTCGAACTTCTACGTCGCCGCCACCTGTTCGCCAACCCGCAGCATGCTGATGACGGGCCTAGACAATCACGTTGTTGGTCTAGGTTCGATGCACGAGCAAACGGCCCCCAACCAGCTTGACCAACCCGGTTATGAAGGAACGCTGAGCCCCGACCATCCGACGATCGCTGAGGTGCTGCAAGACAACGGTTATCACACATACATGGCCGGCAAATGGCACCTGGGTCACGCGCCAGCGATGATTCCCCACGGGCGCGGCTTCGAGCGCAGCTTCTCACTCCTGAACGGTGGGGGCAGTCATTTCGACACGACGGGGTTAACCCGCGACAACGAGGAGTCGGAATTCGTCGAAGATGATGTGTACCTGACGAAGCTCCCGAAGAACTACTACTCCTCACGTACCTTCACCGACAAACTCATCGAATACATCGACTCGAATCGCGACGACGGCAAACCGTTCTTTGCACATCTGGCATTCCAGGCCGTCCATGATCCGATCCAGGTGCCCGACAGCTGGCTGCGTCGATACCAGGGCGAGTATGACGAGGGTTGGGACAAGCTTCGTCAAGACCGCCTCGCTCGAATGAAAGACCTGGGCATCGTACCCGAGCACACAGAAAACTCTCCGCGCCTTTGGTACATCCCCGAATGGGACGAGCTGACCGGCATTGCGCAGGTCACAAACGCCCGGCGAATGGAAGTGTACGCCGCGATGGTGGAGTACATGGACCAAGAGATCGGGCGCCTAGTCGACTATCTGGCCGACAATGACCTTCTGACAAACACCTACATTGTGTTTTTCTCGGACAACGGTGCGAACCCGCAGGACCCGATCGCTCAAGCGAAACAGCGAGCCGGGGTGATTCTTGGCGCAAACTTTTTTGCGACCAACTACCGAACGGCTTTCGAGTCCTGGGGGCGGAAGGATTCATTCGTCGCGCAGTCCGCGCCGTGGGCACAGCTCTCAGCTACTCCATTCTCTGGCTTCAAGCTAACAACGTTTGAGGGCGGGCTACGTTCACCGCTCATCGTCTGGAAGTCCAACCATCCGCGAGCCGGGGAGCTCAACACAGACGCCATCGTGCACATCTCGGACGTAGCGCCAACGCTGCTGGATCTTGCGGATGTTCCTCAAAACGAACTTTTTGCAGAAGGCACGGAAAGCCTGCAAAGGGGTGAGTCGCAGCTGGCACTGTTCGACGGTTTGACGTCAACGGGACGCGCGGCGTTCGGCACCGAGCTATTCGGCGGACGCGCTTATCGAGAAGGACGCTGGAAGATCACCTGGATGCACGCGCCCTATGGAACAGATGAGTGGCAGCTCTTCGATCTCAATGCCGACCCCTCGGAGCTCAACGACCTCTCGGCAGAGCATCCGCAGATCAAAGCCCGCCTAGTCGCCGCCTATAACGACTATGCGCGCGCCAACAACGTGACGATTCCTGATCGAACGTTTTTCGACGGGCTGGAGGAAAACTTGCCGCCGAGACCGCCTGTCGATGCACCGAACTGGCCGCGCGGCCAGGAGGACAACTGGACCAAAGAAGAGGAGAACGACGATGAAATCTAAGAAGCGCACTGTTGCCGCGCGTTGGCTGAGCGTATTAGCCGTGTCTCTTCTGAGCCAGACCGCCGCGTTGGCTGAATTCGACGGCGCGCGAGTCTATTGGCCGTTGCCCAAGAACACGAACATCGTCAGCGCGCACCTGTTCTCCGGGACCGCCAATGCCTCTTGGGCGAACTGGAGCGCCGTACAGCCGAACATCGACATAAAGAGCGACATCTACGTGCTGGGCTACACGAGAGTGCAGCCGGTGTTCGGAAGGACCGTCAACT
>JANQRN010000310.1 GCA_028284545.1 Rhodothermales bacterium
AGAGAGCTTCCGTGTCGATTCCGTGGTATCTGTCGCGGACGGCCGACTTGACCACCAGCATCGCGGTGGGCGGCTGTGGATCACGCTCCCCGATGAGCGCGTGGATTCCCGAATCGAACTGCGCGTGACGTACGCAGGCAAGCCACACCTAGCAGAGAACCCCCCGTGGTCGGGAGGTTTCACCTGGGCCACTACGCCGGGCGGTGAACACTGGATATCGACTACGTGTCAGGGTGAGGGGGCGGACATATGGTGGCCGGTCAAGGATCACCCCGGTGACGAACCCGACTCCATGCGGATGCACTTCACCGTGCCGAACCCGCTGGTCGTAGCGTCAAACGGCCGACTTGAGTCCGTCACCCAGCTCGGTGACTCGACGCGGTACGACTGGTTCGTATCGACGCCGATCAACACCTACAACGTGACGTTCAACGCCGCCGACTTCGAAGTGCTGCGCACGCGACATGTTTCGCCGCAAGGGCAAACGTACCCGGTGGAATTCTACGTTCTCCCGGAGAACGTCCGGCGCGGCGGTGCATTTCTGGCCGAGATAAACAATCACCTGACGTTCTACGAGGAGCTCCTGGGTCCCTATCCGTTTCGTCGTGACAAGTACGGTGTCGTCCAGACGCCCCATCTGGGTATGGAGCACCAGACGCTGATCGCCTACGGCGCCAACTTCGACAACGGCGCCATGACTGGCGGTGTTGACTGGGGCTTCGACGCGCTACATCACCACGAACTGGCGCACGAGTGGTGGGGCAACCTTGTTACCAATGCCGACTGGTCCGACATGTGGCTGCATGAGGGTTTCGGTACGTACATGCAGGCCCTATATGTAGAGCGCGAAGCGGGGGATACGCGTTACCGCGAATACATGGATTCTATGCGCGGAAGCATCGACAACAGCTTCGCTTTGGCGCCCGGGGAGAGCCGCACCGCAGACCAGATATACAACGGGCAGCTGTACACGAAGGGTGCCTGGGTGTTGCACACACTGCGCTACCTCGTAGGGGACGCTGCCTTCTTCCGATCACTTCAGGAGATGGTGTATCCGCCCGAAGTCCAGAGGGCGTTGACGGAGGCGGGCGACGACGCCTGCGGATGCAGGTTCGCTACAACCGACGATTTCGTCGAGACGGTAGAGTCCGTGAGCGGAAAAGACCTCGACTGGTTCTTCGACTACTACCTACGCCAGCCGCGACTTCCCGTTCTGGTCGAGGAGCGGACCGACAGTCTCGTCCGTGCCAGATGGGACGTGCCAGATCCGTCCCGCTTTGTGATGCCCATACAGTTCACGCGCGACTCTGAAAACGGCCTCGAGACCGTCGTTCTGGTGCCCGACGAGGAGGGCGTTGTAGAGATGCGCGGCTCGGAGTGGGAGGTTGACGCGGATCGGTGGATTTTGAAGGAGGGTGAAGGGTGAAGGGTGAAGGGTGAGGGTTGAGGGTTGAGGGTTGAAGGGTGAGGGTTGAAGGCCGTCCGTGCTTTCGGTTGTTGCTCCGACTCCTGTTACAATGCGTAGTGACGCTGCCCTGTTCTATCGATGTCGGCGTTGGTCGCAAGGGTAGCCGGACCCCGGCGACCTCGGTCAATTCGAACTTGGAGCGAATCGGCGGCCAACCTGGGGTGGACGTTGGTGGTGCTCGTACTTGCCGGTACGCGGATCGGACAGCGGGCGCGGGACGCGACTGATCTGGATGTCTACAATATTGCCATGCAGCTTAGCGCAGACGTGTGGAGACTCGTCATGCGTTGGCCGAACTTTGCTCGCTGGACGATCGGAAAGCAACTGGTGCGGTCCGCTGGAAGTGTGCCAGCGAACGTTTGCGAGGCGTTTGGCCGGCACCACCACCGAGAAACACTCTGGTTCCTCCAGATCGCGCGGGCATCTGCCAAGGAGACCCGGTGTTGGCTAGAGCAGTCCTCGGCCAACGGGCTGATCGATCAAGTCACGTGGCAGGACCTAGAGGAGCGGACGACCCGCGTCGAGCGCATGCTCGCCGGCCTGTCAAGATCTCTGAGAGAACGCGAGGCGAACAGAATCGGGAGAGACTGACCATTCACGTCGAGGCTAGAGAAGATGACAGGTTCGAGAATGCCTTTCGCGGTCGAAAGAGATGTTCAGGGTCGAAAAAACGACGACACACGTTGCGGTGCGCCAGCAAGAAACTAGCTTCCCTCAACCCTCAACCCTCAACCCTCAACCCTCAACCCTCAACCCCGCCTTAGTCTCCAGTATCAGCCGCGCGGTCAAACAAGATCTTTCCTCCGACGATGGTCATCTCGGCGACGGTGTCGAGAATCTCTTCTTCCGGAATCGTCATGATGTCTCGGGAGAGCACGGTGATGTCGGCCAGCTTGCCGGGCGTCAGCGTACCCTTGATGTCTTCCTCGAAGGCGGCAATTGCGTTGTTGACGGTGTAGGACTTCAATGCTTCCTCGCGCGACATCCGCTCTTTGGGATAGAAGACCGACCCGTCTTTGAGTGTCCGGGCCACTGCCGCGTAGAAGCTTGCCATCGGATTGATCTTCTCGACCGGCGCGTCCGTGCCGTTGGTTACGACAGCGCCTGCAGCGGCGAGTTTTTGCCAAACGTACGCTCCTTCCTCAGATCGTCGTGCGCCCAGCCGATCTGGAACCCATGAGGCGTCTGACGTGCAGTGGTTCGCCTGCATCGCTGCGATGACGCCGAGTTTGCCGAAGCGGGGGATGTCGGATACGGCCAGGTGCTGAGCGTGCTCGATCCGCCATCGAAGTGTGTCGCTACCGGGGTGCGTCGCAAAGGCATCCTCATAGATATCCAGCACCTCGCGGTTGGCGCGATCGCCGATAGCGTGGACAGCCAGCTGGTAGTCGTGCCGAAGCGCGAGGCGTGCGGTCTCTTTCACATCGGGAATCGGAATGAGGTTCAATCCGGAAAGGTGTGGCGCGTCGGAATACGGCTGCAGCAGCCACGCACCCCTTGGGCCGAGCGCCCCGTCAATCGACAGTTTGATTGTTCTGACGGTCAGGTGGTCGTCTCCGTATCCGATCATCCGGTAGTCCGCCAGGTTGGCCTCATGCTGCTCATTGGACGTACGGATCATCACGTAAAGCCTGATCGGGAGCGAACCCTCGTCAGCGAGCTCTTTGAAGAAGTCGACGGTCGAATACGAAACTCCTGCGTCGTGGAAGCTGGTTATCCCGTTCTCAAGCGACTCCTGGGCGGCGAGTTCGGCGCGGCGTCTTCGCAGCGCTGCGATCTCTTCCTCGGTTTCGGGGCGTGTTACCCGCACCAATCCTTGAGCAGTCTCGCGCAGGAGTCCCGTTGGCCTGCCGTCAGCTCCTATAAGTATCTCACCGCCCTGCGGGTTGGGTGTCTCGGTGGAGATCCGCGAAACCTGCATTGCCTTTTCGTTCACAAAGCTTGCGTGGCCACTGGCGTGCGTTAGTACCACGGGGTTGTCGGGAGAGACGGCCGACAGGCTCTGGTGCACCGGGAAGCCCTCGTAGCTCTGAGCGGGAGTCTCGGTCCACTTGTCCTGATGCCATCCGCGGCCACGAATCCACTCGCCAGGCTCAGCATCGTCTGCTGCATCCGCGACCATGTCCACGATCTGATTCCAGGATGTCGGCGTACTCAGGTCGAGGATCATCTTGGCGTCGCCCATGCCGAGAAAATGACCGTGTCCCTCGATAAGGCCGGGCACAGCAAGTCGACCTTCGAGGTCCACGATCTCCGTACCGCGGCCAGCAAGTTGACCGATCTCCATTTCCGTTCCGACGGCCATGATGCGACCATCCTTGACCGCGATCGCACTGCCCTCCGGTACCTCATCGTCGAGCGTAACGATCTTTCCGTTTCTCAGGACGAGGTCTGCGACCTCGGGCTCGTCTGTGCATCCGAAGAAGATCACAGTCGTCAGAACGAGAGCAGTCGAAAGGACTCGGAGGTGTTGGGCGGAGCGGAGATCCATGGCATCAGATTTGTTTGTACGCACTGCTTTCGCGCCAAGAATATAGTCACCGGCGCCGCGTATATTCTGCGCCTTAACCACCACGACCGAGCTGATGGCCAAGAAGAAGAAGAAAGAAAAGATTACCTACGACTGCCTGAACTGCCCGGGTTTCTGCTGTTCGTACTCACAGATTCCGGTCAATCGACGGTCGCTGAAGCGGCTGGCGAAGTATTTCGGCATCTCAGAAAAGAAGGCGCGCAAGCAGTTCACAAAGCCCGGCGTGGAAGACGAGATGATACTGCGGCATCACAAAGACGAGTACTTCATCTCCATCTGTCGCTTCTTTGATCGTGATGAACGCAAGTGCACGATATACGAAGGTCGCCCGGACGCGTGCCGCGAGTACCCTGGGACGCCCTACTGCGGATACTACGATTTCCTCGAGATAGAGCGCGATCGCGCAGATGACCCGAACTCGAAGATCGCCGCCTACATTGCTGACTAGAGCAGGTTGTGGGTTGAAGGGTGAAGGGATGAAGGTGAGGGGTGAAGGCTGAAGGTTGAGGGGTGAGGGGTGAAGGTGAGGGGCTGAGGTGATGGTTTTGAGGCGTCGTACTTCGACGACCACTCGTCAACAGCTCTTCCCCTGGTGCCGGCGTTACAATTCGAAACTCCAGATTCGCGTGAGGTGCGGCCTCCGGAACATGCGGTCGATGGACGAGACGTGGTCCCTGCGTTCCACGTTAGCGCTCCACCTTCACCCTTCGCGCTATGAACCTGCCACCCTCAAACTTTACCCCCCACCTTCAACCCTCCTCGTTCAACCTTTCGCCTTAAACCTTCAACCCTCCACCTTCAACCTGCGGCTAGATGTCGGCCAGCTCCAGTAGCAGGAGTCCCGAGTCGTCTGGCGTGAAGCTCACGTAGCCAAACGACACAAAGGCGGTTCTACCGGTTACCGCGTCGCGAACGATCGAATCGTCCGGGAATGCCGACGACACGTTGATTCGCGTGCGACCGCTCGCACCGAAGACCACGATGACGACATCGGTGAGGCCACCCTTTCGATATGCTCGTTCGAACGTGTACGGCTCCTCGGCCATACTGCGGTGCACACCCGCCCCGACTGCTGGATGACGTGCTCTGAACTCGAGGGCCGTTCGCACAAGTTCGTTAGCGTCGGGGGCGGTCGCGTTCAGTCCGGCCGACGCCGTGAGCTCGAGGGTGCCCGGCAGAAAGACGGTCGAAACGTCGACCAGGCTCGACGCTACCGGCGTGATGATGCCGTGCGCTGGGTTCTCTTCACGAAGCCCAGACAGATGAGCATAGACACTGTCCAGCTCGACGATGTCGAGATCGGTTATCTGCGTGGATTCGGCAAGTGCATCAAAACCCAGCTCGCGGAGGACGGCCGCCCGCTCTGCGTCGGGAGTTGTGTCCCCGGCCAGCCAGAAGCCAGTACTGCGACCGTCTGCCTCGGCCGCCCAATCTGCTTTTGCGAAGCTTGCCTCTTGCTTGAGGGCTTCCCACATCCCAACGTCAACGTGGTTAATTCCGGTCGCGTAGAAGCCGTCGAACCCGTAGGCGCGCACCCAATCGGCGAGCCACTTCACGACGTGGTAGCGCGGCGTGCGCGGGTACTTCGTTCGCGCAAAGAAGGCGTCCAGTTCGGACTGATGCTTTTCGGCAAGTTCCGGGCCCCATTCCTGGACCAGGAAGGACGGCAGACTGACCGGCTTACCGACATCGGTTCTGAAGTCGGGTGAGCCGTCGACGCAAAGCGTCGCGGGCTCCCGCCCACAGGGCTCGTACCCTGGCATATCTGCCCGCACCCAGGACGAGTCCCATCCCGCAGCAGCGCGGTTCAGGTCGAGCGTCAACAAGATTGGTCGCCCGGCTTCCTTCGTCTCAGCGACGAACTCGGCAAACGAATCGGGCGAGCCCATCCGCGGATCAAGCCGAGTGAAATCGGCGATTCCGTGTGTCGTCTTTCTGAAGACGGGAGGGATGACGACCGCGGATCCCGCTCCGGCCGCGGTTGCCGACGTTGACTCAGCGCCTCCCGAAGAAACCGCCTCAGCGGGGACGTGCGTTAGAAAGACGCCATTCCAGTCCTGCGCGGCCGCGATCGGGATGCTCGCAACTGAAGTAGCGAGAAACACTATTGCCAAAGCGCGAGAGACGCGGCATGGATGGTCAGAACGGTTCGAGAAACGGCTCGGAAGCACTTGCGATGCGGACTTCAGATGGACGTGCTTCGCCAGTAACGCCGAACGGGGAGATGGGTTGCGGCGTCTAGAGGTCCAATCCCAGTGATATCCGCCACCCCTGGTATCGAGCCAGGTCGCCGCTGAAACCGATTTGACCAAAAAACCCGGCCTGGTCGACCATTAGTCCAGCATGATAGGTTGCAGTCAGGGTTCCGACTTGCGACTCGCTCTCTGAGCGCGCCGCTCCAGAAGAGGTGCGCGTTTTAGCCTGTGACCACCGGTATTCCAGGTCGAATACCGCTCCGGCAAAAACCTTCAAGGCAGGAGCCAGCTGGAAATCGACAAACGCCGGCACGAGCCAGCTGATCTCGTTTCGAATGCCGCGCCAGGCGCTCGTTTCGAGCGCGTCGCCACCGGGCGTCGCCTGGAGCATGAACTCTTTTGCCAGCCCGAACTCTGCCGACGCCCCAACTCCTGTCGTGACTGTCGCCTTGCCGACATCCTGTACATGGACGTATCCCGCTTGACCGAAGATGGTTCGGTCGAGGGGTTCAACGGTCGGCGCGGCCGAGGTGCTGTCGTAACTGCCATCCAGAACCGGCTGGTCACTGTCGGTTATTGTTCGGGAGAGTTCCTGGACGTAGAGTGATTCGAGGTCTTCAGAACCGATGTGAAGGCGTGCTCCTCCCGCCACCACTACGAAGTGACGTGCTCTGCCGCGATCAGCGACCTGCGATCGAAGGGCAAACCCTGCCGACATTGCAGGCCTGCTACTTGCTCGTTCTGACACGCTGACCTGGCGGAAGGACCAGATGTCGACTAACGCCTGTGGTTGGACTCCGCTAGTGCTGTCGTAGTCGAAGCGACGTTCGCGTCGCCTGTCAGTGTTCTCCACGAGGTGGTAGTCTGTCTGGAACGTGAGGACCAGGTCGGTTCGTCCGTTGAAGAGCGAGACCTCCAACGCACCTCGCAGTATCGAATGGTCGTCAATGACCTCGACGGAGTTGCTGTCGTATTGCTGGATGAACCTGTTTTCGCTGACCTCACGGAGCGGGAAGGACGAGGACAAGCTACTCAGTTCCTGCCGGTCGGATCGCTGCAGTCCGAGTCTGATTCCGACCGCCCCTTTCCACCGACGACTGTCTGCACGGCCGACGCGGCGGGCCAGTCGGAAAACGGAACTCGTGTTACTTCTGAGACGCTCTATCGAAGATTCGTTTGTGTCCGTTGCGTTACTGTTGACCGAGGACGACGAACTGCTTGTCGTGGCTCTGTTGCCCACGATCGAGACAAGCCAGTTGGCCCGCTTGCCGGCCGTCATGGTAACGCCGACCTGTGGTCCTTGCTGACGGTGGCTCGGCAAGTAATGACTCACCAGAAAGCCGGGCGAGTCGGCCATGCGGGCCGCGTTGAACGTGACCAGATGGCGTGAGCCGACCGCAAACGTGCGGAAGAGTTCCGGAAGGTCATCGGTTACGACAAATCCGGAAGCCTTTGCGGTCGCCGGATTTGCGCTGAGATCAGACTCGAATTGCGCGCTGGCACTAAACGGCAGGACGACAGCTCCGATGAAGCCAAGAAGGCAATACAGGGTGAGCCGATTTCGACGATTTGGCGCCGGCGTGGACATTGCGGTTCGACGGTTGCGCCGAACCGCGCACTCAGTTACGCGGCGCCGCGGCGCTTGTAGATTCCCTTGTCGTTAACGTGACCGACGTATCGACCAAGCACGCGCACCTCTTCAAACAGATCGGGGCGGATGATGATGTCGTCGTACTCCTCGTTCGCCGGTTCGAGCCTCAGGCCGTCTTTCTGCCTGAAGATGCGCTTCAGCGAGGTTTCTCCATTGTAGAGAACGGCACCAATTCCGCCATTCGGGATGTCATCGTCCACAAGCAGGACGTAGTCGCCGTCATTGACACCGGCATCGATCATCGACCTTCCTGAAACCTGAATGGCGAAGACCCTGTCGAGCTGTGGGAAGAGCGTTTCGAGCGTAATGCTGCCCAGATCAGCCTCAACGGCCTCTTGCAGGACACCGGCGGTGATTACCCCGCGAACCGGGATTCCCGAGAAACTGGCGCTGGTCGCACGCTCTACCAGCTGGTAGCCGAGGTTGTCCTTTCTGAGATACCCCTTCTTGTGGAGCGCCTGAAGGTTCTGTGTGACAGAATTCGGCGATCGGAACTGGAAATGGTCTACGATCTCCCGATACGTGGGCCACACGCTATGCTCCTCGATGTATTCCTTAACGAAGTCGAGAAACGAGAGCTGTTTGGACGTAAGATGGCGACGGCTCATGAAGCGCGAGTGGGTTTACCCTACCACATATATGTGAACAATATATGTTAGTGATGCCCGTCGCGCAAGGGCCTTCGCTCCAGTTGCTGGATGACTGCCGAAACCCGTGTAGGGTAGGCTCGCTCGATGTGGTAGCGCAGGTACGACTCGACAAGGCGGTCGACGCGGCGGGCCTCGCCCCGGGCTAGCCGCAGTCGCATGGCGGTCTCGAGGTCCGATCTTGCCAGTATCGCGAACGCCCGGATGACTCCGCGCGCGACCTGGAGGCTTTCGCCACCGCGACGGTCTGAGATTGTGCCGTCTGGCAGGTGCAGATAGGCTGACTGTTCGACCGCCTCGACGTCTTCGCGGGTGAAGGCCGGGCTGAAGCCAAGTTCAGCTGCCAACAGTAGCTGGAAGTAGGGCCAGATGTTCTCGACTCGGTCGTGGGCGGCGTCCAGTGTCTGAAAGACCTCAACCAGCTGGTCAAACAGCGACTCGTGCGGCTCGTCCTCAAGAAACAGCGCGTTCATCAGCTCGACAATCCGCAGTCCGGATCCGAGTTTCCCCATATCGCGCGTCAAGTTGCGCCACGGTTTGATGTGGCTCGACTCAGAGAGCGTATGCACGGATCGGTTCGGACGGTAGTAGTAGACGGCCTGGAGGTACGACATGGGCTGCAGAGTCGAACCGAAACGTGCGCGCGGTCCGCGGGCCCCCTTCGCCATCACGGTGATGCGACCGTGCAATCGCGTGAAGAGGGTGACGATTTCGCTCGTTTCGCCGTACTCGACACTGCGGAGTGTTATGGCTTCCGTTCGGGAGAGCACTGCTGGGAGTTATACATCCAAGGGTGACCGTGTCCTACGAACATGAAGCTACAGAAATTCGCGACCGACCATCTGATCGTCGCCTGGTACCGAGTGCAGGCGCGGGTGGGGATCACGCTCGCTGAGGCGCGTGCCCTGGTCACATTGTCGATCCTGCTTCTTTTTGGTACCGCGGTACAGGAGGTTGGCCGCTTTGTGCGGGGAAGCGCGGTTGAACAATCGCCGTCCGTCGTGTTCCTCGCGGATTCGGTTGCACAACCGTCTCTATCCAATCCCGAGGCTGAGCTTCCCGCGGAAACGTCGTCAATGGTCGCTTCCGCCGTCGATTCCGTAGGTAACATGTGCGTTGACCTCAACAAGTCCACGAGCGAGCAGCTGCGGCGCCTGCCGGGTGTCGGGCCCGCGCTTGCTTCGCGAATCATCGAGTACCGATTGCGATACGGAGGCTTTAGTGACGCGACGGAGATTACCGCCGTGAGTGGAATCGGACCCCGCACCCTGGACCGGATTTCTCGAATGTTGTGCGGATCGGAAAACGGTCGCTGACCTAACCGACGGGTTCCGCAATGCCACCGTCGTCCTGGTCATGGTTGCCATCGCGTAGTCGACGCGCTCGCCTTCGGGCCAGCTCATCACGCAGAAAACCGTCGGTCTCCTGGTTGAACTGCTCCTCGCGCCTGAGGAACTTCCAGACGGGCACCAACAGCGCAGCCGCCAGGGCAAAAAAGCCCACTACCGTGACGATTATGAGGAGTGTGTACTCTGACACGCTGCGTACGTTTGTTTGTGTCGTAATATACCGGCTCTCGGCGGCTCGACGCCGGGAGCCGAAATCCGTTGTACGTGTAAACCGCAACCGCGCCGCCATGAACGACGCCGGTCGTATCACTAACGCAGTCGCCAGCATTTTGATCAGCCTTGATGCTGCGGCCGCCGACAGCCGGGAACGCAGCCCAGAGTTCGTCAGAACGGTAACGGGTCTTGTGCGCCGTGTTGTGCCAACCGTCGAAGATGAGGCTGTCGCAACGGCAGTGGCAAAGCTGGAAGCGAGAGGGAAGGGTGGTGCAAACGCCGACCTGCTGATATCCGTGCAGACGCTTCGCGACTTGCTCTCGGTGGATGCGCTGCGAGACCTGTTGGCCGACCTGGTTGTTTTTGCTCTGGAAGATGATCGCTTTGAGTCCGGCGAGGCAGCGCTGATCAGTGCCATCCGTCGCGCATGGGACGTCAATTCGGGCGAGGCCGTTAGGGCGGCGTCAGCCAACGTGTCGGATGACATCCGCGATCGACTGTGGTCTGTTCTTGGCAACGATGGTGCCGCGGGAACGAACTGGACGCCCGTCCATGATCTTGCCCTGGTCTACATTTACGTGGCGCATCGCTCAGACGGCGAGCTGCAGCGGGATGAGGTTGATGCGATCACCCGCAAATTGGCGGAATGGTTGCCTTCGGCGCTTCCGTCTGATGTGTTGAACGTAGTTGACGAGGCGCTTCGGCGCTACGCGCGCGGAGAGACCGATGAGTTACTCAAACAGTCGCTTGATCGCGTAGTCGCGACGGTCCCGGTACACCAGCGTCCCTCCGTTATCCGCGATCTTGAATACGTTGCTGCTGCCGACAACGTGGTACTGGTGGAAGAGCGGCAATTGATCGCAGCGCTTGCCGACCGGTGGGGGTTGGAATGACGGATTCGTGGCCGCCCGCCTTCGATGTCCAGGGTCATCGTGGCGCCCGCGGGCTATCTCCGGAGGACTCCATTCCCGCATTCCGGAAGGCGCTGTATCTGGGGGTACACACGCTGGAGATGGATGTCGTCATCTCAAGCGACGAACAGGTCGTAGTGTCTCACGATCCCCATTTCTCGGCGACGATTTGCCGAATGCCGAACGGTGAGCCAATCAGTTCCGCCGAAGAAGCTGAACTCGTGCTCTTCGCGATGCACTACGAGGAGATTCGTTGTTACGATTGCGGATCGAGCCCGCACCCGGATTTCCCTGATCAGGATCTTCAGCCTGTGCGCAAACCGTTGCTGCGGGAGGTGATTCGAATGGCTGAGGAGCACGTGCGGCGCTACGACCGTGCACCGGTTGGCTACAACATTGAGACTAAGTCAACACCGGACGGCGACAATCGGCTCCATCCGCCACCTGAGCGTTTTACGGAGCTCTTGGTGGACGTGGTGCGCGAGCGGGGGATTGCTGATCGCACCACGATACAGTCGTTCGACCCGCGCACGCTAAAAGTTGCGCGCACGATGGCTCCCGAGATCCGTCTTTCGCTGCTGGTGCCGTTCGACGGGGCGTCTCTTGACGAGCTGCTCACATTCCTTGGGTTCACTCCAGCCATCGTCAGCCCCGATTATCGACTTGTTGACGCGGATCTCGTGGAGCGGGCGAGAGGGGACGGGATGCAGGTTTTGCCCTGGACCGTCAACAAGCGTGCAGACATGTTGCGGCTTCGGGAGTTGGGCGTTGACGGCCTGATTACCGACTACCCGGATGTCGCGCTCGCGGCGATGGGTTAGCGCGTTAAGTCTTGTTGAATCCTGTGGGCGCCATGCCGGTCGCGTAACAAATGGGGTTTGCGGGGCGTTGACTGCTGCTCTTGACGAACCCATTTCCCTCGATCGCCCCCAATCGATTCATGTACCGTCTCCTGGCTGTGTTCCTGGTTGCAGCTCTGATCAACAGTCCTGCCGCCGATGCTGACGCTCAGGACCGGGCGACGCTTAGTGGATTTGTGACAGACGCTTCGACGGGCGAGACGTTGATCCTTGCCAACGTTGTTCTCGCCGTCGGCGAAATCGGTGCTGCCACGAACACGGCAGGTTACTACTCGATTGCCGGTATTCCCCCGGGTACGTACGACGTTACGGTTACGTACATAGGTTTCCGGGAGTACCGCGAGCGTGTCACGCTAGCTCCCGGTGAAGCCCGACGACTGAACATCTCGCTTGAGCCAGAGATATTCGAAGCGGGCGAAGTCATCGTCACGACTGAGCGGGAGGAGCAAGAAGAGATCCGGCGAATCGGCGTCGCGCAGCTTTCGACAAACCAGGTCAAGCGGGTACCCGCCCTGCTTGAACCTGATGTATTCCGATCGCTACAGCTTCTGCCGGGCGTCAAGGCGGCCTCTGACTACTCGAGCGGGCTCTACATCCGCGGCGGCAGCCCAGACCAGACGCTCATCCTTTTGGATCGAACGACGGTCTACAACCCGTCGCATTTCTTTGGCTTCTTCTCGACGTTTAATCCGGATGCCGTCAAAGATGTGCGACTGTACAAGGGCGGCTACCCCGCCGAGTATGGTGGGCGGCTTGCATCTGTGGTAGACATCTACAATAAAGATGGTAACCGTGTTGAGCGTGACGGGTCGCTCAGTGTGGGCCTGCTTGCCTCCCGTGCAATTATCGAGTCGCCGTACTCTCGCGGGTCAGCAATGCTTGCGGTGCGGCGCTCGACTCTCGAGCCCCTCCTGGCCGTACTTCAGAACCAGGATATCGACGGCATTCCCGAGCAGTTCTTCTTCTACGATGTCAACGGGAAGGTCAACTTGGATGCGACGGAAAACGACCGGCTTTCGGTCTCGTTCTACACGGGAAAGGACCAGCTACGGCTTCCGTTTGCCGACGACGCGAGCGTCGACCTGAAGTACGGCAACTTCACGGCGAGCGCGAACTGGACGCACATCTTTTCTGACAAGCTCTTCTCCAACTTCACGCTCACCAGTTCCCGGTACTTCAGTCTGCCGTTGTTCAACATCGGCGGGACGGAGTTTGAGCGTGACAACCGCGTGTACGACATCTCGGCCAAGGGGGATTTCGAGTTCCTGCCCAGCGAACAGCACGCGATCCGTGCTGGTTTTTGGAGTGGCAATTTTACGTTCAGGTTGCAGGACATCTTCGATGCGCAGCCAACGCTGGGCGAGCGGATTCAGTCATTCTATGCAGCCGGTTACCTCGAAGACGTCTACAAACCCACACCGCAGTGGACCGTCCGTGCCGGTGTTCGGGGTAACTACTTTGGGAGTGGGCGCTTCCTTCGACTTGAGCCCCGGTTGTCGATTGAACATCAGCCCAGCCCGGCTATCCGACTGCAAGCGGGCTATGGGCGCTACTATCAGTTCGTGACGTTGATTACGAGCGAACTCTTCTCGGGCTCTGACATCTGGTTGACAACCGACGACGGTGTTCCACCAGCGTATGGGGATCAGTTCGTCGCGGGGGTCAAGACGCAGCCCGTCAACAACCTGAACGTCGATTTCGAGGTGTACTATCGCTCGATGGAACAGCTCTTCGAGCTGGATCCGTTCCTGCCTGACGCCGCCGGGCTCGACTATCCAGAACTGTTCCGATTTGGCCGCGGCTTCGCATACGGTTCCGAAGTGTTGATCGAGCGCCAGAAGGGTCGGATAAATGGCTTCGCAGGGTACACGTTTGGCGTTACGCGACGACGTTTCCCGGGCTTCGAAAATGGCAAGCTTTACGCGCCGAAGTACGACCGCCGGCATGACCTGAATATCGTGGCGAACTTCGACCTCTTTCGCCGGTGGCGTTTCACAGGCGTCTTTGCATACGGCAGCGGCCAGGCGTACACCGAACCGTCCCGCCAGTTCAAGCTGATCGACAACCCGCTGGGCTCTTCAGTGAAGGATGCCGTATGGAGCCCGTTCAACGAAGCCCGCCTGCCTGCCTATCACCGATTGGATCTTGGGATTAGTCGCGTCGGGCGATTCTTCGGATTTGCGGATTACGAGCTGCAAGTCCAGGTGCTGAACGTCTATTCGCGGCGCAACGTCTGGTTCTACTTCTATGATTTTGAAGACGACAACACGATAGACCGGACGGAGATCCCGCAGATTCCGGTTCCGATTCCAAATCTTTCTCTCACCCTGAAGTTCTGATATGAATCCATCAGCAAGACTGCTGTCGGTGTTCATCGCCGTCACGATGCTTGTGGGCTGCGACGGACTCGGAACGAGTCCGGATGCGCCGGTCACCGTCGTCGAGGCTTACCTCGTCGCCGGCCAGCCAATGCCGAGTGTCAGGTTGAGTCGTACAGCACCGGTGAACGATACTTATGATGCCACCGAATTGGCTATTCGTGACGCACAACTCGCAATTGATGAACTTGACTCCGCGGATCAAGTAGTGGAGTCGACCCCCTTTGTCTTTGACGAGTCTACTGGTGCGTATGTGCCGTCGGTGGGGGTAGACGTCGCACCTTCTACCAAGTATGCCTTGCGCGCCACACTCGCGGATGGAAGTGTGGTGAGTTCGGTGACGACAGTTCCCGGAGATTTCGAGCTGCGACGCATCAACACCACTTCGGCCGTCTATCAGTCCCCGGATCAGGTTGAGGTGGACGTGACGCGCAGCGCGGCTCCCGGGAGGCAGGCCATATTTGTATTCTCGGTCCAGTCTCTTGACCCCCGCGTTGAGTCTTTGACGCCACTCTACGCCGACTTCCTCGGAGACGACGAACCAGTTGATCTGAGTGACGTCCTGATTACCGAGTCACCTCCGATCAACGAGCAGAACTACGACGTCAACTCCGACGGGACGCTCACCGTCAGGCTTCCATGGATCGCCGTGGCTTTCTACGGCCCGAACAGGATTCTTTCGTCAGCCATCGACGACAACCTGTACGATTTTCTGCGTTCGCAGGCGGTCCAGCAGGGTGGCTCGACGTTCTCGCCCGGCGAGATTCCGAACGTGATATCTCATGTGGAGGGGGGTACGGGCATTTTTGGCAGCCTCGCACAGATCTCGATCGAGATCGATGTCCTCCGGTAGTTGAACCTGGCGACAGAAACGCCGTAGAACTCGGCCAGATAAGATATACGCCAACTACCTGTTAATCTCGATGGAAGCCCGTACCGTTAACGACATTTTTGTACCCGTAGCCGATCTCGGTGTTGATGCCCGCGCGTCGTTCATTTCCCGAACGTACGCCCATGTTCTTGGGGCAATCGTGACGTTTGTACTCCTGGAGGTGGCGATCTTCAAGTCGGGCTATGCACAGCCCATCGCCGAAACGTTGCTCGGGGTCAACTGGCTCCTTGTACTGGGCGCATTCATCGTTGTCGGCTGGCTTGCCAGCCGCGTGGCGCACTCTGTTGTGAGTCCAGCAGCCCAGTACGCCGCCCTCGCGGGATTTGTGCTCGCGTACGCGATCATCTTTGTGCCGATGCTGTACATCGCCGACGCCTACGCACCTGGCGTAATCCGGAACGCGGCGACTGTGACGTTGATGCTCTTTGGTGCACTCACCGGAATCGTCTTCTATACACGGAAGGACTTTGCCTTCCTCCGGACCGCTCTGATGTTTGGCGGAGTCGCAGCGCTCGGCCTAATCGTCGCCGGTGTCATCTTCGGCTTCAACCTCGGACTCGCCTTCTCGGTGGGTATGGTGGTCCTTGCCGGTGGTGCTATCCTTTATGATACGTCCAACGTGCTCTTCCACTATCCGGAAGACCGTTATGTCGGTGCTGCGTTGGAGCTCTTCGGCTCCGTCGCCCTGATGTTCTGGTACGTACTGCGGATCTTCCTTTCCCGCGACTAGCAAGCCTCGAGTACTGCCGCGAACTCAGCGAGGATCATCGCCGTCGCGCCCCAGACAACCTCGCCCTCCAGATCGAAGTAGGGGACGTCGTATTCCCGCCCGTTGAAGCTGCGCTTCTTCGACTGCCGGTACCGTGCGTCGAGCAAGTTGTCGACCGGTACGGTAAGCACGCGAGCCACCTCGGCGGGGTCTGGTACGAACTCAGCGACGCCTGCGGTCGTGTCGACGCCGGCAGTCGTGTCAGCGCCTGCCCTTGTACCGATGCCTGCGCTGGTACCGACGTATGGGTAGACGCAGAAGTTCGTCGGCGGGATATACAGTGGCGTCAGACTCCCGAGAATCCGCTTCGGCGAAACCGAGATGCCGATTTCTTCGCGGCACTCCCTCACGGCAGTCTCGACGAGGGATTCGCCTGCCTCTCGTCGCCCGCCGGGCAGCGAGACCTGTCCGCCGTGGTGCCTCAATGCCGAGGGCCGCACTGTCAGCACGAGCGACGTCGTGTCGGAGTTGGGCATCAGCAGTAGTAATACTGCTGCGTCACTACACTTTCTTCCGCGAGTCCCCATCTTGCCGGCGCGGGCACGGTACCCCGGCGCCATCGAGAGTTGCGCGGCGGGTCCCGGCAGGTCACCGGCCTGCAAGCGCGCGCCGACCCGCTGGATCAGGCTGTCGGCGGCTTCGTCTCGTTCATCTCTGTCAATCGGCATTCGATCTGACGCCTCGGGTGCTGGCTGGGACTTGGCCAAACGGTGGCCAAACAAAAAAAGGTCCCCGCTTGCGCGAGGACCTTTGTGTATCACGTGGATGGGTTACTTGACATCGATGCGCCGTGGCTTGCTTTCTTCAGCCTTCGGCACGGTGATGATCAAAACGCCATTCTCGTATTGCGCCGCGATCTTGTCGGCGTCTACCGATTTCGGAAGCGTGAAGCTGCGATAGAAGTTGCCGTACTGACGCTCGACGCGAACGTACTCGCCGTTCTCCTTCTTCGAGTCACTCTTGCGCTCGCCACTGACGCTCAACATTTGGTCGTGGAAGCTGATGTTGATGTCCTCTCTACTCATGCCGGGCACATCGACCTCGAGCCGGTAGGCCTCGTCAGACTCCGCAAGGTCTATTCGCGGCGTCCACATCGTCGCAACCGACTCGTCGGTACGCGGCGAAAGCACGCCGTCAAAAAGGCGGTCAAGCTCGTCTTGGAGGGTTCTCGCGCTCCGGGGGGCAAATCTGATCAGGCTGTTCATGGTTCTCCTCAATCGTCTGGTCGTTACTAGTTCTGAACTGTTTACCCTCTCAGTGCACAACGCCTGTGCCAGCGCCGGATACACGTCATTTCGGCAAGGCCGCGCGGTAACGCTCTGCCAACGTTGCAAGCGGCTTCGGCGGGCCAGAAACGGCGCGCGTCATTTTTGTCAGACAACCTGAACAGGCGTCAGGAGAACCTGTCAGGCTGGTAGGATTGTGCCCTCGGCCTCCCCAAATCCGACGAGGTAGTCGTCGCCTCGCGCAATGCCGGTCAACCTGACCGAGTCCCCGTCGGCGAGGAACTTGCGCTCGATGCCACCTGTGAATTGCAGCGGTTGCGTGCCCCGCCAGGTACGCTCCAGCAAGCTCCCGAAGGAGATCGGTTCGGGGCCGGAGATCGTCCCCGAGGCCATGAGATCACCGGGTCGCGCGTTGCAGCCGTTGACCGTGTGGTGGGCGAGCTGCTGCCGGATGTCCCAGTAGAGGTGTCGGGAATTCGACTGGATGATCGTCTCGTAGTGGGCGTTCCCGGCCGGTCGGAGATCGACTCCAAGCTCGATGTCGTACATCCGCAGCCCGGGAGAGTGCAGGTAATCAACCGGCGTTGGATCCTGGCTTGGTCCGTCGACCCGGAAGGGAGCAAGTGCATCCAGTGTGACTACCCAGGGCGAGACGGTCGTGGCGAAGTTCTTTCCCAGAAAGGGGCCGAGCGGTACGTACTCCCACTTCTGAATGTCGCGCGCACTCCAGTCGTTTACGAGCACCATTCCGAATATGTGATCGTCAGCGGCTTCGATACCGATCGGCTCGCCCAACCGATTGCCGGGCCCGACGAAGAAGCCCATCTCGAGTTCTATGTCGAGGAGGCGGGAGGGCGAAACGACCGGATCGGCGTCGTCGGGTTTGACCTGCCCCACGGGTCTTCTCACAGGCGTACCGCTGACGATGATCGACGAGCTCCTTCCGTGGTAGCCGACCGGCAGGTGCAGCCAGTTGGGCATGAGCGCATTCTCCTTTCCGCGGAACATCGTGCCAATGTTGGTCGCGTGCTCGCGCGACGAGTAAAAGTCCGTGTAGTCGCCGATCTCCGCCGGAAGGTGCATTGAGACGCCGGACTGCTTCACCAACACCTGTTCCGCAATCGGCTTGTCCCTTAGGCCGTGCTCGTCGTCGGCCAAGAGGTTGGTCACCCGCTGGCGGACAGACTGCCATGTCGGTCGGCCTGCAGCCATGAACGGATTGAGCGAGCTCTGCTGAAAGAGCATCTCGTCAGCCGTTCGGCCCGTAATTCCGAGTACGCCGTGACGTTCCAGAAGCGTCAGGTCCAGCACCATGTCGCTGATCGCCACGCCGACGTGCCGCTGTTTGTCGTTCCCGCGCGAGAAAACACCGAACGGCAGATTCTGGATCGGGAAGTGGGACTCTTTAGCTATGGGCAGGAAACAGTTCATCTGGGGTGGGCGATGTTAGACGTGATATCCGATAGTGAGTTGACGGAGTTCATCGGCAGGCTCTGCGATGCTGCAGCTACCTATCGACATCGCGCCCGTCTCGCGGACCTGAGATACTACCGCTGTAGGGGCGGACAGGTGCCTCCATACCAACGCCTTGTTGGTGAAAACGAAGGAATGCGGAACGGTATCTGACAGAATAGTTTCCAACGTTAGTTGATCGAGTCCGGGATGGGCCTTCAGAATGCAGGCCGCCGCGAACACGTTGAAGAAGCCATGTTGGAACCCGCCAAAACCATCGTGCCAGGCGCGCACAGCATGATGCAGTCCGGCGGTTGCCTTGAAGTACGCGCCCGCGTTGGAGCAGGCCCGGAGGAAGCCCCCGGTGTGCGCGACACTTGGCACGGCCGATGGGTCGGGGCCGCCGCAGCGTATTTTGAGTCCGGCGCGCGGCTGGTCTCCGCGCCCAAAGGCTGTCGTCGCAGTTGCCACGTCCGCCACCTGCCAACTACCGGGATCGATCTCGAAGAACAGACGCTCCGGTGATAGCCGGGCCGACTCCGTCACGAGATCCTCCATGAGGACCGCTGTTGGGCGGCTGTCGGACGTTTCGGGCCAGCGGGATTCGATTTGGTCGATCCTGAACTGAGCGCGCACGGCTGCTGGCAGTTCAGCGACCTGACGGATGTCGTCGCGTAGCGGACGACGCGTCCCCGCCAGCAAGCTGACGGGTACCGCTTCGCCCGTTCGTTCGTGGTATGCTCGGGCAACGGCAGGGAGGCGGTCGGGGTCAACCACGAATGGGCCGCAAAGCCTTGCGTCGTCTGAATCCAGAATGCGCACGTATTCGGCCACGGCGTCCTCGATGGGCAGCGCGGCCGGCGGGTACAGGCCGGCATAGTCAAAGAGCCCTTCCGTAAATGCGAGAAGCGACTTCGGTTTGAATGCTTGTGAAACGGTCATTCCAGCTCAGAATCGGCGTTGACTAGTGCAAAGTATTGGAGAACATCTTGGTCTCGCGAGGCGTCCCACGTATGTTAAGAGATTCAGCCGGGCTGTTAGGCGCTCAGGCCAGCGTCGGTTCCGCGCTGTCTCACCGTTCTGTACTAGTATGATGACCACCATGAAACGAATTTCCCTTTTCCTGTCGCTATTTGTCGCCGGGATGCTGCTCGTCGGCGCGGACGGATGTTCGAGCGATCCCAACGTTGAGGGCGCGAAGCTGGATCTCCGCAACAAGGACTACGACCGGGCAATAGAGAACCTGGACAAGGCGCTCGAAAAGAATCCTGAAAACGTAGACGCCATGATCATGAAGGGCGATGCGCTGTTGGAAAAAGCTTTTGCTTCAGAGGACACGCAGCAGCATACGTCGCTTTTTAATGAGGCGGTAGAGTTCTACGGCAACGCCGGCCAACTGCAGGGCGACGTTGATCGAAAGTTGGACATTGCGTACGCGAGGGAATTCGAACGCGCCGTCCAGTATTTCAACCGAGGTGCGAAGGACGACTCGCAGTACGCTGTTGCCGCGCAGTACTTCGAGAATACCTCCATGGTTCGTCCGGACTCCACCGGACCGATGACGTATCGCGGGTATGCGCTCCTCAACTCCGGCGACGAGTCGGGTGCGATTGAGTCGCTCGCCAAGTCGGTGGAGAAGGGAGAGGATGATGCGCAGGTATACATTTACCTCGCTGACCTCTACGTGCGCGCCGATCGTCCCGCTGATGCCGTCGAGTTGCTCGAGAAGGGCGAGTCGATGTTCCCCGGCGACGCTGACATGCAGGCGCAGCTTCTGAGTGCCTATCAGGCGGCCGGAATGCTCGATCGCGCCATGGGCAAGTACAAGTCCGCGATCGAGACCGACCCAGATAACAAGACGTACCTCTATAACTACGGTTCGTTGCTGTTGCAGTCTGGCGAATACGAGGAGGCCATTACGCACCTTCAGCGGGCAACTCAGCTCGACCCCGAGTACAGCTCCGCCTGGTACAACCTTGGCGCCGCGCACCAGAACAAAGCCGTCGGCTTCAACGAAGAGGTGACCAAGCTCGATGACAACCTGCGCGAGAACCGTGCAGATATGTCCTCTGAGCAGGTTCGGGAGATCGAGGGACAGATTGATGCGCTCGTCGAGAAGCGTCGGGACAGCTTCTCCAACGCGATTGGCCCACTCGAGACGGCCAAGACCCTGACAGACGCCGAGGGCGGTAGCGCAGAGGGGATTTGCGTTGCGCTGTACACAGCGTACGTGCAGACCGATCAACTCGACAAAGCTCAGACCGTCGCAGAGTGCGCCGGCTTCGACGAATAGTCGACGGCTCACGGTGATTTGTGGAACCCGGGTCTCCGATTGGAGGCCCGGGTTTCTTACTTTCGGCCATCTTCCACTCACGGGGTAGCCCCAGACGAACAGACACGCGACATGAGCACTAGCGGCGACAACAACGACGGTAGCGGATTTGGCACCCGAGCAATTCACGCTGGCCAGCGCCCCGACCCGTCAACCGGGGCGATAATGACGCCGGTGTACCTGACGTCTACGTACGTCCAGGAGGCGCCAAACGTAAACCAGGGCTACGACTACGCGCGCGTCGCGAACCCGACACGCTCAGCTCTGGAGGGCAACCTGGCCTCGCTTGAGGGTACCTCTGATTGTATCTGTTTTGGATCAGGCGTCGGCGCAATCGACGCTGTGATGAAATCGCTGAACCCGGGTGATCGAGTCGTTGCCGGGAATGACCTTTACGGCGGGTCGTTCAGGCTGTTCAAGAAGGTCTACGAGAAGTTCGGTGTGATCTATGACATCGTTGACCTGACCGACATCGACGCGCTGAAATCGGCGCTGCAAAAGCCGACGCGATTGGTCTGGTTTGAAACACCCTCCAACCCGCTCCTGCGGATCGTCGACCTGCAGCGGGTTTCTGAACTGGCGCACGAAGCCGGTGCGCAGGTTGCCGTCGACAACACGTTCGCGACTCCGTTTCTTCAGCGTCCGGTCGAACACGGTGTTGATCTGGTGATGCACTCGACGACGAAGTATATCGGTGGGCACTCCGACGTTGTCGGCGGCGCCGTTTGTACGAGTGACCAGATATGGGTTGAGGACCTGCGCTTTCAGATCAAGACCTCGGGTGCTATTCCGGGCCCGATGGACTGCTTTCTGCTCCTTCGGGGGACGAAGACCCTCCACGTCCGCATGGAACGTCACTGCCAAAACGCGCGTGTCGTTGCTGAATTCCTCAAGGGACATGCGCTGGTCGATCGGGTGTACTATCCGGGCTTCGAAGATCACCCGGGCCACGATGTCGCGGCGCGTCAAATGTCTGACTTCGGTGGCATGCTGTCGTTTACGCTGAAGGGCGACCGCATGGAAGACGCGCTCAAGGTCCTGTCGGGCACGTCTGTCTTCTCGCTTGCTGAAAGCCTCGGTGGCGTCGAGTCGCTGATCGATCACCCCGCGTCAATGACGCACGCATCGGTCCCGAAAGAGGATCGACTCAAGGCGGGTCTGAAGGAAACGCTGATCCGACTCTCGGTCGGGATCGAGGACGCGGCCGACCTTGTTGCCGACCTCGAGGCCGCGCTGGCAGCTGTCGGGTAGGCTTCCGGTAGGCGTCTGGTCGGCGTCGCGTAGTCGTTTGCCGCGAGAGTCGGCTAGCGGCGATCCGTGATGTACTCGATGCCGATGAACCAGTCGCCCGAGTCAATAGTGTTCTTCCCGCTTACTGTTTCGAAGTACTGCAGGCTGATGCCGACGTACGGCAGGGGGTAGACGGCGACGCCGGCTCCGACTTTCGTGAAGCGTTGTCGTGTTGCGATCGGGTTTTGCGCACTGAAGCCGGTTTCCGGCTGGGCGTTTGACCACGCGCCATGGGCGATCGCATGGATAAGCAGCCAACTGCTCGGAGAGACGCCCGCTTCAGCTCGCATGACCCATTCGTTATCGTATTCGGGGGAGAGCGGCGGAAAACAGTCCGTCGCCCCGCTCGGGCAGTCGCGCGTTCGCGAGAGGCCAAAAAAGTCAGATCGGAACCGATAGCCAATCGCTGCCTGGGCGTAGACGGGCACAGGGTAGAAGCTGAAGCCGTACGCGCCCAGGACGTCGACGTCGGTTTGACCACTTCCGAGTGCGGGAGCTGCATTGCGTTCATACCCGGCAGGCAGGCTGACGGTCGCGTTGATCGCAAGCCGATGCCGCTCATCCGAGAGGCCCAGGGCTTGCTGCAAAGCGTAGCGCACCCCAAGCTGGACGGAACCAAGGCCCGAACGGGTAAGGTCACCCGTTGGGCGATTGACCGAGAGGCGTTTCAGTGGAAGCATCGCCACCCCCGTCAGTCGCGACGAGAGACCATACTCGACATATGCGTAGTGACTGTTGTCTGAGAAGGATGCTTCGGGAGCGTTACCATCGTAACGGACTCTCGAACCGTCTACTTCGAACCGATAGTCGGCATTGGAGACGCCTCGTGACAACTTGACGTATGCGTGGCCGGCAGGTCGGGTCCATGCCTGGGCCGAACCTGTCTGCGCAGTTGCCAGGGCCCCCGCAAGCACGATCAAACAGATGGCGCGCATGTCTAGTAAGACAGGACGGAACGCGCCGCGCCCATGATGTCCTCGTCCTGAGGAAGCACGGCTCGTTCGAGCGGGTCGGCAAAGGGGATGTACGAGAATGCACCTGCCAACCGCCGGACCGGCGCATCGAGTGAGTGGAACGCGAGGTCGGCAATCTGCGCCGCTACCTCTGCGCCGTATCCCGCAAACTCATGATCCTCGTATACCACCAGAACGCGGTGCGTCTTCCGAACGGACTCCAGGATTGTCTCCGTGTCGAGTGGGACAAGCGACCGCAAGTCGATGATCTCAACCGAAACGCCCTCTTTTTCCAGGGAGCGCGCGACCGTGACCGACTTGTGAACCATCATTCCGTAGGTGACGATTGTCAGGTCAGCACCCTCTCGCGCCACCCGGGCTTTTCCGAACGGGACGAGATACTCCGGTCCCGGTTTGCTGGTCCGAGCCGCCGCCGACCGGTACAGCGCCTTGTGCTCCAGAAAGATGACCGGATCTTCACCACGAATTGCCGTCTTCAGCATGCCCTTGGCATCAGCTGCGGTCGAGGGCATGGCTACAACGAGGCCGGGAGTATGGGCGAAGAAGCTCTCCACATTTTGACTATGGCACAGGCCGCCGTGGATGTATCCGCCGCAGGGCACTCGGATTACCATCGGGCAGCTCCAGTCGTTGTTTGACCGGTAGCGGAACGGCGCAACCTGGTTTCGCAGGTGCTGCATTGCCGGCCAGATGTAGTCAGCAAACTGGATCTCGACAACCGGTTTCCAACCCGACGCGGCGAGACCAACGGCAGTCCCGATTATCGACGCTTCGGCAAGCGGCGAGTTGAAGCAGCGCTCGTCGCCAAAGAGCTTCGTCAGATTGCGCGTTGCGGTGAATACGCCTCCCTTGCCGCCCGCGACGTCTTCGCCATAGACCATCACGCGCGGGTTCCGCTCCATCTCCTCGATCAGGGCCTTGTTGATGGCATCGACCATCACAAGTGGCTCGCCGTCAGATTCGGGGCTCCACCCCTTCTCGAACTCGAGCTTCGAATCGCCCTCGAAGAACACGTGCCGCAGCGCGGTTTCCGGCTCGGGGTCGGCCTGGGAGAGCGCCCACTGCGTATCCGCGTCTACGGTCTTGGCAACCTCCGATCGAATCTGCTCAACGGACTCCTTCGTCAGCACGCCGGCTTCAATCAGACGACGTTCCATTCGGTGGATCGGGTCGACATCACGGTCCTGCTGCAACTCATCGGTCGACCGATACTTGGCGTGGTCGTCTGATGAGGAGTGGGGGAGAAGACGCACGACGTCTGCCACCAGGCAAACGGGGCCGCGTCCCTGCCGAATGTGTTCTATCGCCGCCTTGGCGACCGAAGCCGTGGCAAAGAAGTCGGTTCCATCCACACGCATCCGCGACAGACCGTCGTATCCGGACGCGATCTTGAATGCCGTCCCGCCAGCCGTCTGGTCGTGAGAAGGTACCGAGATAGCGTACTTGTTGTCCTGCACGAAGAACAGCATCGGCGCGCGCAGGCGGGCCGCCCAATTGAGCGCCTCGTGGAAGTCACCCTGAGAAGTTGCACCGTCACCGCAGGCCGTGTAGGCGACA
>JANQRN010000317.1 GCA_028284545.1 Rhodothermales bacterium
GACATCGGGGCGAGCTGGCGCCGGCAGTCGAGTACAGCGTCCTGCCGTACGCGCAGGCCACGCGCCGCGCCATTACGATCGTCTATCGCGTCGGACTCACGTACGTCGACTACTTCGACGAAACGATCTTCCGCGAGACCGAAGAGACCCTTGTCAGCCAGAACCTCTCCGCGTCAGTAGCGATCCGCCAGCCGTGGGGTGAAATCTTCGGCGGACTGGAAGGGTCGCACTACTTCCACGACTTCTCAAAGCGTCGGGCAGAGTTCTTCGGCGCCGTCTCCGTCCGCCTCTTCGAAGGTTTCTCCCTGCAGATTCAGGGTGACTTCGAGATGGTTCAGGACCAGCTCAATCTGCCGCTCGGTGACGCATCGCTCGAAGAGATTCTGCTGCAGCAGCGCGAGCTTGCGACGGACTTCGAGTTCTCGGGATCCGTGGCGCTGACCTACACCTTTGGGTCCCGGTTTGCCAACGTGGTCAATACCCGATTCTAGTCAGGCGCCATGATTTGCCACTCCACTGTTCGGCACATTCTGCACCTACAAGTCGCCTCGATACTCTTCGTAGCAGGTGGCGCGATGGCTCAGGTCGCTACACCGTCTGAGGCTAAAACGCTAAATGAGCTTCGAGTCGAGGCAGAAACGGCGCGCGCATCCGGGAATCACGCGCAAGCCGCCTCCGCGTACTCGCAACTTGCCGAACGCGTCCCCGAGAACGCCGAGTACTGGCACCGGGCGTTTCGCGCCTATCGTTCGATGGACAGCACAGCGTTGGCGTTGAAGCACCTGGAGAAAGCCCTCTCGCTCGGGTATTTCTACGACGCGCGCTGGACGTACGAGGCCGCGTTAATGAACGCCAGGTTGGGGCACACAGACGACGCGATTCTCTGGGCCGAGCGTGCACTTGATGCCGGGTACTCGGGCCGCGCGCGGCTGCGCTCGGAATCTGCGTTTAATGAAATCCGAGCTGATGAACGATTCCGCAAGCTCGCCGGCATTCCTCCGGACTCACTGTCGCGCATCGACAATTGGAGGTTTGATCTTGAATACTTTGTCGCGGAAGCTCAGAGACTGCACGTGAGCCCGCGCGGCGAGGCACACTCAGATACCTTTCTCGACGCAGCGCAATCGATGCACGACCGTCTGCCGTCCATGACTGACGAACAGATCGTTCTGGCATTCATGCGACTGGCTGCGCTGCTAAAAGACGGGCATAGCGTTGTGTACGGGCCCCAATCCGACAGTCCGATCGATATCGACCTGAGCGAACTCCCAGTGCGGTTCTACTTGTTTTCGGACGGACTATTCATCGTCGAAGCAGATGACAACTGGAGGCACCTCATTGGCAGCCGGGTCACGAGGATCGGGCAGCTTTCGCCAGACGACGCCCTTGCCCGACTCGCTGATTTTCGCGGTGTTGACAACGCCATGACGATGCGTTGGCTCGGCGTTCAATTCTATCTCCGGCGATATTTGATGCTGCGCGCCATCGGGGCGAGTGGCGCGCAGCCGCAATTGAGCCTATCCGTCGTTGATCGGGATGGCGAGGCTAGAACCGTCAGCATCGGGTCCGCGGATTGGGAAGCGCGGCGCAAGCTCCGCTCGCAGGCTCGGCCCGACACGGCGCTCTGGCTACGACACGTGGATGAGAGCTACTGGCTCAAGGTCATGCCCGATCTCAGCACCGTGTACTTCCAGTTCAATCAGGTTCGAGACAAGGGAAACGGTGAGCAGCCCCTGGCTCAATTCGCCGTCACACTCGCCGACAGCCTGAAAGGCTCTTCCTCGCGAAACCTTGTCATTGACCTGCGACACAACAATGGCGGCAACAACTCACTTGTACGGCCGCTGCTGCAGCAAATCATTGGGTGGGAAGTCTCTCACCCCGAGAATCGACTCTGGGTGATAACCGGTCGGAATACGTTTTCGGCCGCGCAGAACTTTCTAAACCAGCTTGAGCGCTACACCGACGCCACGATCGTGGGCGAACCCAGCTCGTCGAGTCCGAACTTCGTCGGTGAGGAAACCGACATTGTGTTGCCCTGGAGTAAGCTGAGCGCAAGCATATCCAGCCGGTACTGGCAGGACTCCGATCCAACTGACCGGCGACCCTGGGTAATTCCAGACGTTCCGGTTGACCTCAGTTCGGACGCGTACTTCACGAATCGGGATCCCGTCCTGGAGGTCGTGTTCTCGTTGATCCGCGGTGACTAACACCTCCGTTCACGGTGGGAGGAACGTCGCGCCTCGGTCTTCGTTTTCCTGCACTCCGCAACTCGACCCTCGATTCAGGCCTCCCCGCTTCCATGTCAAATCGCACTTTCAGCGAAGAGCAAATCCAGTCGCTCCTGAAGCGGGCAACCGAGTTGCACCTGATGGACGAGGTCGACAAACCCGGATTGACACTGCACGACCTGGAGCACATCGCTGCCGACGCGGGCATCCCACCGAAATTCTTGCGGGCCGCGCTGCACGAAGCGGACCACCAGGTTTCGACACGCGACGTGGCGGGCCAGACCAAAACGCACGCGTACATTGAGCGAACGGTGCCCGGCGAACTGTCTGACTCAGAGTGGGAGTCCGTTGTCCACCGACTGCGAAAAGCGTATACAAATGACCTGTCTGAGGCCTACGGCGCAAGTGGCCAGCACGGCCGGGGCATTACGGAAGAGCTCGGCAAAACCCGCGAGTGGCGCCACACTTCTTCTCTCGGTGTGGTCACCACGCTGACCATCCGATCAGCGGAGGGAAATCAGCACATTGCATTTCAGCGCAGGGTCGGCATCGCCGCACCGCGAATGGAAGGCATCTTCTACGGGCTCCTGGTGGCAGCCCCGATCGGGCTCGCAGCAGGTGGATTTCTGGCTAGCGTATTGGCCGGTGTGCTTGTCTTCTTCCTTGCCCTGGCAGCGGCCGCGCCGGGTATCGAGTTTCTTGACCGCCGGTGGCGAGACAAAACGCTGCGCGAAATGAAGACGGTTGCCGATGACATTCAGCGGATAATCCGTAGTGAGCCTGAGCTGGACGAAGCGCAGGACGCCGAGGCAGACGAGGCAGCCGAGGAAGTCGCCGTTACGTCTGCGGATGTCGCCGGTGAGAGATTCCTGGACCTTGATGCGGCAGGCGAAGAATCGTCCTCCGGTGGGCGATCAGCCGAAGCCCGTAGCGACATCAAGAACCGCGACGGCTAGCGGACCGCCTCCGGCTGTCAGACCTACGGTGGCAGGTCGCCTTTTCGATCCGTATCGTGAAGCGATCACCCGGCTCCCTGCGACTTGGCAGACTCTGACCAACAACCCGCTGCGGTTACCCGTCTTCTCTCCCGCGTAGCGGAGGGAGACACCCGCGCGCTTGACCAACTGATGCCGCTCGTGTACGACGAGCTGAAGGGTGTCGCCCACCGGCAACTCATTCGCGAACGCGCCGATCACACGCTCAACACAACGGCGCTTGTAAACGAGGCCTACATCAAGCTGGCCGATCAGAAAGCGCCATGGCTCAATCGCGCCCATTTCTACGCGATCGCCGCGCAGGCCATGCGGCGGATCCTCGTCCACTACGCAGAAAAACGCAACGCCGAGAAACGGGGCGGCGGCGCAGTGCCTTTCTCGATCGAGCGAGACCTCCTCGATGTGGGCAACGGCCTCGACGCGTCGCGCCTCGACCTCGTATTGTCCGTCAACGCGGCGCTCGAGAAGCTCGAGCAATTCAACGAGCGCGGCGCCCGCGTCGTTGAGTACCGCTTCTTCGGCGGATTGACACACGAAGAGATCTCTGAGGTCATGGGCATCTCCAATGTGACAGTCCGGCGCAGCTGGACCGCCGCCAGGGCGTGGCTGCGTCATGAGATCTCTGACGGTGCGGACGGCGCAACAGCTCCCGGCAACTCCGAATGACACCCGATCGCTGGAAAAAAGTCGAAGAGCTGTTTCATGCGGCACTTGCGCTGAACCCTGAAGAGCGCGACGACTACCTGCAGCGGCTTTGCCCCGATGACCCTGACCTGCGTCGCGAGGTGCAGTCGCTGCTAAGCGAAAACGACGATGACCCCGCGTTCCTGTCGGATCCAGTTGCAAACGTTTCGGAACGTCCCGAAACCGCAAGTGCCGGCGACGATGAAAAACACATCGGTCCGTACACCGTGATTCGAACCATCGGGTCTGGGGGCATGGGCGAGGTCTTTCTAGCGAAGCGTACGGGCACCGACGTGCAGCACTTCGTCGCGTTGAAAGTAGTGCGCGCCCCCGTGCTGACGCCCGAAGCGCGCGCCCGGTTTGGCAACGAGCGTTCGATACTCGCCCGACTCAATCATCCCAACATCTCGCGGTTTCTGCACGGGGATGTGACCGATATGGGCCAGCCGTATCTGGCGATGGAATACATCCAGGGCGAGCCGATTACCGACTACGTTAGGCGCAACGAGCTCGCCGCCGGGTCGTGCCTTGACATCTTCGAAACGGTCTGTGACGCCGTTCACTACGCGCATCAGAACCTCATCGTCCATCGAGACCTGAAGCCGGGCAACATCCTTGTTACCGAGACGGGCGTGCCGAAGCTGCTCGATTTTGGCATCGCAAAGCTGCTCGAGCCTGACGAATCGACGTTCCAAACCAGAACAGAGTTTCGCGTTCTGACACCGGAATATGCGTCACCGGAGCAGCTGCGCGGCGAAACGGTGTCGACGGCAACGGACGTGTATTCGCTTGGCGTCCTCCTTTACGAGCTGTTGACCGCATCGCGCCCCTATGATCTCAAGGGCAAGTCGCCCGCAGAGGTTGAGCGTACGGTCGCCGGGACGATCCCGACGAGACCGTCTGAGCTGGTGGACGTTCTCGACGACGACCTCGACACAATCGTCTTGAAGGCGATGCAGCCCGACGCCGCGAGGAGATACGCTTCCGTACAGCAACTCACTGATGACATCCGCAGGTACCGGTCCGGGTTCCCCATACGCGCCCGACCCGACTCGATGCGCTACCGCGTCAGGAAGTTTGTCGGCCGACACCGGTTTGGGGTAGCCGCAGTCAGCGCGATCGCCGCGTTGCTCGTCCTCTCAACAATCGTCACGAGCATCCAGAGCGTCGAGATCCAGCGTCGGTCTGAGGAAGTGATCCGCGAACGCGATCGGGCTGAGCGAGTGGTCGAGTTTCTATCCGACATCTACCTCGCGGCCGCGCCGAACGCGGCGAAGGGCGAGGATCCCACGGTGCGCGAGCTGCTCGATCGCGCCGCGCAACGCTTTGAGAGTGAACTGTCGGAAGACCCGGAGATCCAGGCCGAGATGTACTCCGTAATAGCCAGTGTCTATCAGTCACTCGGGTCGATGTCCACCGCAGACACGCTGCATGGCAGGGCGCTCGAACTGCGGCGCGAGGTGTTCGGGTCGAATCACGGCAAAGTTGCGGCTTCGCTCGGCAACCTCGCAAACATTCGCAGGTCGTTTGGCGACTACGACTCCGCGCGGGAACGATATGACGAGGGGCTGGCAGCCGCGATCGAGAGTGGCGCGGTAAGGGAAGAGATCCAGCTGAGGCATCAGCTCGGTTTCCTCCACCAGGACCGCGGGCAATACGAAGAGGCGAAGGCCTCATACGAAACCGCGCTGAAGATGGCCATCGACGAGCATGGCGAGGACCACGAGATCAGCGCGCGCATCCTTTTCGACCTGGGTTGGATCCTCGAGGACCTGGGGGACTTCGAAGCGGCTGAAGCCAAATACCGTGAGGCCTTGCAAAAGCAGACGGCTCAGTTTGGCGAAGACCATACGGATGTGGCGAAGACACTGAACAACCTGGGCTGGCTTCTGGCACAGCAGAGTCTGCACGAAGAGGCCGAGCCGATGCTGCGGCGCGCACTTCGCATCCGCGAGCGCCTGCTGGGTCGTGAGCATCAATCCTACGCGCAAAGCGTGACGACCCTCGGACTGCTCCTCAAGCGCATGGGGCAGACCGACGGCGCAATCGAGCTGCTGCGCGAAGCTCTGTTCGTTTACACGAATGTGCTTGGCGAGCCACACTCTTACGTAGCTGCCGGGCAGAACAACCTCGGCACTACCTTCACCGCGGCTGGGCGGCCCGACTCCGCCGAGGTGTATCTCCGTAAGGCACTGGGTTCTTATACGGCGCTCTTCGGTGAAGACCATCCGAACGTTGGGACGAGTGCGGTGAATCTTGCGCACGCGCTGTATGGTCAGGGCGACCTGGACGGTGCCGAGGAGTACTTCCGCGTCGGCCTGGAGATCGACCGTAAAACGCTTGGACCGCAGCACCACTACGTCGCGGGTGACTTACTCACCCTGGCCGAGCTCGCCGTTAGACGCGGGCAGCCGGATCGCGCGATGGAGATTTATCGCGAGGCCCTTGATATCTACGCGATTGCGCGACCCGACGGAGACCTCAATGCGGCTAGCGCGCAGGTGGGGTTCGCAAATCTGCTGTCGGCGGACGGCGAGTACGAGGACTCGGTCCCCTTGCTGCGGTCTGCTGCCGCGTTCCTTCTTCGTGAGTTTGGAGAAAACGACATACGCACGATGAACGTCCAGCTGATGCTCGCGGAACACCTCGTCGCGAGTGGTACAATCGAAGAGACGCGGGCACTGGTCGATCGCTTGCGCGTCGCCTACTCCGAGCGCGACGACGACGTGTCGGCCCAGATGAGACGTATAGACGCAGTCGACGCGAAGCTCAACAGCTGAACGCACGTCGGCCCCGGTCGTCGTCAGACGACCAGGGCCAATTGTGCCTTTCTCACGCCCCGATGGGTGTGCCAGGCGCAGCAGGAGTCAGCTATTGCCGTGCTATCGCCCGCTCATTGCTTCTTCTATTGCAGCGAGTCGTGCCTCCAGCGTTGCGACGGTTTCTTCGAGCGTAACGACGCGTTCGTAGAGTCCCTTTACCGCCGCCAGAGAGATTCCGTCCAGGTCCAGCGTATTGATACGCCGGTCGTCATCTCCGAGTCCGAATGCTTCGTGGAAGTCCTGCGCCATCGGGCCGACGTGGCGAGTCGTACCGTCCTGCGTCTTGTAGCGCCACGAGGTGATTGGCATGTCGTTCAGCGCTTCAAGTACCTCGTCGGTGTCGACGGGGCTGAAGTCAGTTTTTACCTCTCTGTCGCTAAGCACTGACCACGAGCTTCCGCCCGCTGCCAACTGCACGCCAGCCGTCGGTGTCCCGTTGACGTCGACCGCGGTGACAAAGCGAACACCGCCGCGCGCCCGCGCCGCAAATTCGTTTGCGGCTGCTGAAAAGAACGACGCACCGTGAGCATCTGCCCAGACGAATACGCCGTCGTGAATAACGTAACCCTTGGCGTTCCGCCCCGCGGCAAAACTGAAGGCGCCACCAGCGAAGTTGTTCATGCCACCGGGGATCACTGAATAGGCACCATGTGCGAGGTTGAAGTAGCCGCCGCCAACGGATTGATGTGTTTCGACGCCGGTCACGCTGTCGCCCGCAGCGTTGATCTCGCCGCCGGCGACGGTGGAGTACAACCGCGTACTCTTGTTGCCTTTTCCACCGCTGATCACCGAGCTCGGGCCGGAGGCTACGTTGTTCTCGCCGCCGACCACCGAGCTGCGCAGCGCCGAGGCGCTGTTGCTGAGTCCGCCGCCCACAAAGGCATGCGTCGTGGCCGTGTTGTCCTGGCCACCTGCGATAGCCGACCAGGGACCCTGGGCCGCGTTGCCCTCTCCACCCGCGATCGCTGCGCGGT
>JANQRN010000038.1 GCA_028284545.1 Rhodothermales bacterium
CATGCTCTTCGGCCTGATTACCTTCGGCAACAAGGCGGCCAGCGGTACCGGCAAGCTCATTGCCGGCTGGCTGACCGATGCCGTGGGTTTCCCGAGCACAGACAACATCGACGCGCTGACGCCCGAGATCCTGTTCAACCTCGCCTTGTGGGTCACGATCCTGACAGCTGGGCTGGGCATGGCCGGCTTTGCGATACTGCGGACCTATCACCTGCCACGTGCGCGGCACGACGAAATTCTCGCGGGCATACGCCGGCTGAGCGCCCAGCCGGGCAACGGCTGAGTTCAGTCGCAGCCGCAGTCAGTTCCGGGCGCCACTCTCAGCGTTTGCCGCAACTCGTCGTCGAGTTCGCCGCCGAGGAACGCGGCAATGTCGGGGTAGACTGCGTCGATGTCCTCGACATAGGGATAGTGGCCCAATCCCGGATACTTGCGGACCATGGACGGCGCAGCGGTCATCCATAGCTGCATCACGTTGGCCTCCAGATGCATGACCACGGGGTTGGCCTTGCCCCACATCACCAGGGTCGGTGCCTGGATCTGCCCGAACAGCGTTTCAGGGTCGCCGGTACTGAAGCGATAACGCTTCTGTTGTTCCAGCGCACCCTCGCGGCGATTGAAGTCGTAAACCTGGTCCAGCCACCAGTCGGGCGCAACGTTCGGCGGGATGAAGTTCTCGGTAGAGGACAGTTCCCAGAACTCGCGCGGCTTGACCGGCATGGCCTCGTATTTTGCAAACTTGACGCGCGAGCGCAGCGGGTCGGTGCGCGGGGTCCGCGGCATACCGGCCGAATTGATCAGGATCAGGCGCTGCACGCGTTCGGGGTGACGGGCCGCATAGCGGAACGCGACGCTGCCGCCGCTGGAAGTCCCCACCACGGCGAAGCGCTCGAGTTCCAGCGCATCGACGAGGCCGGCCATGATCTCGTAGTTGCGCTCGATCAGGTGGAACTTCTCGGGCGGCGTGGGCTTGGTTTCGGAGCCGCTCAGGCCGTAGTTCGGGAAGTCGAAACGAACCGTACGAAAGCGGTTCTTCAGGCGCGACGTGACGCCTTCCCAGCTCTGCAGACCGTTGTAGGACGCATGAAGGAATACGACGACCGGCCCCTCGCCTTCGTCGACGTAGTGCAGGTCGACGCCGTCCACGTTGATGTAGCGGGAGTTCGACAGCTCGTATTTCTCGCGAAGCTCGTCGAGGGTCAGCGTGGGTACGGCGGATGTCTGGTCGCTGGTCGCAGCGCCATGAGCGCCGCCCAGCGCGACTGGTGTATACGCGGCCAACGCCAGAGCGGCGGTGATACCGGCCATGCAGGGGTTCGTTGTCGACGGCACTGTCTCTTACTCTAAAGCGGAAAGGAAATGGCCCCGCCCTTGCGGGCGGGGCCTCTTGAGAATAAGCGCATCAGCCTGAATCCATAGCTGGTACGCCCGATACGAGCCTAGAAATTTAGGAACGCGCGAACCCCGGCCGCCCGCCTGTCCGGCAGGCCTACCAAGTACCCGTTCCGGAAGTTGTCCAGATCGAATTGCTGCCCCACGAAGTTAACGGTGTCGTTGTCGGTGAGGTTGGTCACGTAGAACTCCACGCGGTAGAAATCCTGGTCGACTCCGAGTCGCAGGTTCACGATGCTGCGGTCACCGGTCTCGAGCGTATTGGCCAGCGTCGCGTACTTCGTATCCTCCCATATCCACTCGAGGCGCGCGAAGCTATCAACACCGAAAACCGGCCGGTTATAGTTCGCCGCCGTGAAGAAAGTAAACTCCGGTACCCCGTTGTACTGGTTGCCGATAATGTCCGCACGCGCGTCGGCGATGACAGCACGCTGTGGGGCATTTTCGCTCCTCAGGTTGTTGGCTACGCCTTCTTTGATCTCCACACTGTTCCACGCGAAGCTGGCCTGCAACAGGAACTCGTCGGTCGCCTGCCACGCGCCCTCCAGCTCTACGCCGGACAGTTCAGTTTCGCCGAGGTTCTGAATAACGCTGGTGACATCCTGACAGTCGTCCGTTGGGGTGGGTGTACAACCTTCCAGCGTGTATTGGGCGACATCACTGAATTGTTGATCGGAAATCTCGCCCCAGTAAACAACTGCCGAACCGCTCAAACGATTGTCGAACACACTGCCTTTCACGCCCAGCTCAATTTGGTCCAATGTTTCAGGATCGAAAGTAGAACCCGCACCTGTGCTCGCTTCGATTTCCGCAATTTGCGCGTCAGTAAAGTTGGCCAGCGTGCTGTTAAACCCGCCGGGCCTGAAACCGCGAGCGTAGTTGACAAACAAGTTTACGTTGTCTGATGGCGCGTACTCCAGCGTCAGACGGCCACCGACATCGTCGTATTCGTCCTGGAATGTCCGAACCGTTCCCGGCGAGATAATGTCGTCATTCTGCCAGCGCAGTTCGCCGCTTACCGTCCACTGATCCGCAAGGTCATAGTAGAGACCGCCGAATATGCCGATAGTCTCGACCGTCTGAACAGGACGGCAACCGAAAGCGTTCCCACCTGTCGCGGAAACGCCAGCGACGCAGGAGCCAACGGAATCGTTTTCGATGTAGCTCGCACCGCCTACCCAGCGCAGGCGCTGATCGTTGCTCGAGACCAGGCGGAACTCATGCGAAGAGTTTTCATCGTAACGCTCGACCAGGAAAATGTCCGACGCGACGAATGCGCCCGTCGTGGGCAAGGTATTCTCGTCGCTGACGCTCTGAGTAGAGATCTCGCTGTACGAACTAATCCAATCGAGCGTGATATCGCCCGGCAGGTCTACGCTAACCTGGAAATTGGCGCCGTGAACGTTCTTGGCGAGCCCCATGCTGTTAATGATTATGCCGTCGCCCTCGACCCGGGTCCTGTTCGGATCTTCGTTCGAAAAGAGGGACAACGGCTCGATGACATCTCTCCGAAGGTCAACGCCGTCAGGTACATCCCCGGCGAAGCCGTCCTGCGAGCCGATCTGCGAGACAGCGATATCGGTGCTCGGCACCTGGCCGCAGAGCCAGGTGTTTTCCCCGAAATTGGCAGGATCGCAGTTCGAGAAGCTGTTAGGAAAACGGAACGAGGGAGCGGGGCCGTCCCGAACCTCACTGAAGTTACCGCGAACTTTAAACGTGATGTTCTCAGTGACGTTCCAGAGCAGGGTGCCGACGATCGACTCGGTGAGTTGTTCGCCGATCTCCCGCCTGCCGGTGGCTGGGTTGTTGTACTGTCCACCCTTTTCGTTCCTGCGTGCGGCAACGCGGAATGCAAGGACATCCTCGATGATAGGGCTCTCAAAGACGCCCTGAATGTCGATCGTATCGAAGCTTCCGTACTCCAGACCGACAAAGCCGCCAACCTCCTCGCCAGGGTCTTTTGTGATCAGGTTTACGGCGCCTGAGAAGGTGTTTCGTCCGAAGTAGGCCGTCTGGGGGCCGCGCAACACCTCGACCCGGTCGATATCGACAAAGCTGCCGACCTCCGCACCGAACACCGGGGCACCGTCCACGAACAATAGCGCGGGATCAGACGATGCGGTGAATCCCCCGCCCGGATTGATGCCCCGAATGATGATGTTCGGAGTACCGCGGTCGGCCCGGTTGGTAGATTGATTCTCAAACGTGAGACCAGGCGCGAGCTTGGAAAGATCAGTCAGATCCTTGAGATCCGCTTGCTGGAGGTCCTGCTCGCCAAACGCAGATATGGCAAACGGCACCTCGAGCAGGTTTTCTTCGCGTTTTCGGGCTGTCACCACGATGTCCTGCATCTGCGCATACGCCTTTTGTGGCATCACACCGATGGACAACGTCGCCGCCAGCGGTGCCGCCACCACTGACACGAGCAAACGCGTCATCAATTTGTGTAGTCGCATGTTTCTTCTCCCCTCACACCAAGTGCTTTCC
>JANQRN010000058.1 GCA_028284545.1 Rhodothermales bacterium
GGTCGCCAACACATCAGCAATGTCGAGTCTGGTGTCGTCGAAGGTGTCTCGATTGGCGCGGTCTGCTCGCGTTCATCTCCCGCGGATCTGGATTATCCACATTTCGCGTCTCTCGACACGCTCCTCACTTCCGACGCGGTAGACGCTGTCCTGATTGCGACACCAACGTCTGCGCACGCCTCGATGGGGCTTGCTGCGTTGCGCGCCGGAAAACACGTCCTGATGGAGAAGCCGCTCGGCCGGTCGGTGAAAGAAGCCAGAGACTTCACGGATGCAGTCCCGCCGGATCTCATTGCCGGCGTGATGCTGAATCAGCGGCTCGACCCCAACTTTGTGGCTATCAAGCAGCTGATTACATCTGGCACACTCGGAACGCTGCAGCGCGTGAGTTGGACGATGACGCACTGGTATCGGCCCGACATCTATTACAAGGTCAGTAGCTGGCGTGGCACGTGGACCGGCGAAGGGGGCGGAGTCTTACTGAATCAGTGTATCCACAACCTCGATATCCTCCAGTGGCTTGTCGGGATGCCCAGCAGCGTATCCGCAACGTGTGGCTTCGGGAAGTACCACGATATTGAGGTTGAAGACGCGGTCACCGCCGTCCTGACCTTTGGTGACGCGACCGGGGCAATCGTGGCCTCAACAGGAGAGTCTCCAGGCATTAATCAGCTCGACATTATCGGTGACCGCGCAACGATACGCTTCAACGGCGAGCGCGTAGTCGTATTCGAGAATGATCCGCTCGTAAGTCGTCACCGCGAAACGACAACTGAGATGTTTGGGATGCCGACGATTGTGCGGCGTTTGATTGAGACGACCGAGGAGGTTAACCAGCATGCGACCGTCCTTCAGAACTTCGTGCAGGCCGTGCACGACGGGGTAGATCTGATCGCCCCGGCATCGGCGGGCCTCGCGTCACTCGAGCTCGCCAACGCCATGCTCATGTCGTCGTGGACGGGCGCACCCGTCAGCCTTCCACTTGACGCACTGGTCTATTCTGAGATGCTCGACGAACGTACGGCCACGTCGTCACTGCGCGCGCCCGAGGACCTTGACGTGCAAATCGACATGAGCAAATCCTACCGCTGATGCCCTCCCTCATTGAGAATCTTCGACGCGGCGGTCCGGGATGGCTGCAAGGCGCAATGACGCTTGGTGGCGGAAGCGCCATCACGTCACTCACTATAGGGTCGGTCTTCGGATACGAGTTCCTCTGGATACAGCCGATCTCAATGATCATCGGCTGCATCATGCTCTTCGCAGCGGCACACCAGACCCTTAGCACGGGCGAACGGCCGTTTGTGGCGATGCGGAAGTACATTTCGCCGTCCCTCGCCTGGCTGTGGGCGATCGCCGCGCTTGGCTCGAGCATCATCTGGGGCTTCTCGCACTATCCGCTGAGCGCCGGAATGCTGGAGGAGGCAATCGCGGTAGCTTCGGGCTTCAGCCTGAAGCAATCCGGTCAGCCCGCGGTTCGCGAGGCATACTTGTTTGGCCTTGCTGTACTCGTATGGGCGGGCTGCGCGTACACGGTGTGGCACTACGGCAAAGGTGGCCGAGCGGTACGCGCGTTTGAGAACGGAATCAAGGTCCTCAGCTTCACCATCATCGTTGCGTTTGCCTGGGTCGTCGTTCGCGCGAGCGCCTCAGGTGCCATCGACTGGGGTCGCGTCGTCTCGGGCTTCGTCCCGAGATCACTCCCCAACGACTACGACGGAGTCACAACGCTGATGGCCGCCCTCGGTACGGCGGTCGGCATCAATATGACTTTTGTATACGGCTACACACTGCTGAGCCGCGGGTGGGGCCGCGCAGATCGCGAGGTTGCACGCTTCGATATCGTACTCGGTCTCGTAGTGCCATACATTATTGTCACAGGCCTCATATCGATCGCCGCGGCAGGCACACTTTTCGAAAACGACCTGTCGATTCAGGGTAAGCTGAGCCCGGCGCAGGCTGGAAACATGTTCGCCGCATCAGGACTCGGCGACGTTGCAGGCAGACTCGTATTCCCGCTGGGCGTCCTGGGAATGGCGGCGGGCTCGCTCGTAATGCACATGTTGACCTGCGGGGCCGCAGCACGAGAGATGTTTGGCTTTGCGGACCACTCTTTCGCATATCGCATGAGTTGCCTTCTTCCGACCCCAGCCGTCCTTGGCGTTTTCCTTTGGTCGAAAATGGGACCCTACGTCATCCTGCCGACCTCGGCCTTCTGCGGACTGCTGCTCCCGATCGCGTACATCGGCTGGTACCTGCTCAACAACCGGGAGTCCTTTCTCGGACCTGATCGACCTTCAGGCCATCGGCGGACCCTGTACAATGGAGCGATGCTAATGTGCATTTTCACCGTAGTCGCCGGGGTTGTATACAGCACGCTTGTCGGATTTGGCATCATCTAAATTCTGCCGATGCAAACGCAACCGAGAGACCACGTCCGAATTGCCGACGGCGCCCGGTATGCACCGACCTCAGTCGTGAAGGAGGAGGACCGAGTCGTCGCACCGGGTGAATTCCAGTTTGCCGCTGCCTATCTCGACCACGGTCACATCTACGGTCAGGCCGGTGGACTTGTGGAGGCCGGTGGTACGCTGACACGAGTTTACGATCCCGATCGCACCCGCCTCGAGGCGTTCTGCGCCCGCTTCCCTCAAGCCAAGCCTGCCGACAGCTTTGAAGCGATACTCGCAGACCCAAACGTCCAGCTGGTGGCGGCAGCGGCCGTCCCATCTGAACGCGCTGATATCGGCATCAGGGTCATGCGAGCGGACAAAGACTACTTCACCGACAAATCTCCGTTTACGACGCTCGCGCAGCTACAACGTGCCCGCGCGGTCGCGCAAGAGACGCGTCGCAAGTACATGGTGTACTATTCGGAGCGTCTGCACAACGAGGCGGCATGGCATGCGGGCGAGTTGATCATGCAGGGTGCGGTGGGCCGCGTGCTGCACGTTCTGATCACGGCACCACATCGTTTGTCCGCCGATTCGCGACCCTCCTGGTTCTTCGAAAAGGAAAAGTATGGGGGAATCCTTACCGACATCGGAAGCCATCAAGTAGAACAGTTCTTGACATACGCCGGCGTTGCTGACGCAAGCGTCGCGTTCGCGCGGGTAGCGAACCTCGGTCATCCGGCTTACCCGGGTCTTGAGGACTTCGGTGAATTTGCACTCGTGGCCGACTCGGGGGCCGGGTGCTACGCGCGCCTTGACTGGTTCACGCCTGACGGCCTGCCGGTGTGGGGTGATGGTCGTACGATGATCGTGGGTACCGACGGTACAATGGAGGTACGGAAGTACACAGATATTGCCCGGCAGACACCCGCATCGAAGATCTTCTTGAGCAACGGCACCGTGACGACCGAGATCGACTGTACTGGCAAAATTGGGTATCCATACTTCGGGCTCCTGATCCGCGACGTGATGCATCGCACTGAGCGCGCGATGACCCAGGATCACGCGTTTCTCGCTGCCGAACTGTCCATGCGAGCCCAGGCGTTGGCAGACCGCGGCCGGGATCGACAGGCCCCATCCATTGGTCGCACGCATTGAGCGCCTATATTCGGGCTGACCACTGAATCGCAGACGTCGCCGTGGACTGGATTTCTGACCCGCAAGCCTGGATAGCGCTCGGTACGCTTACCGCGCTTGAGATTGTACTCGGAATTGACAACATCATCTTCATCTCCATCCTCTCCGGCCGGCTGCCCGAATCGCAGCAGGCCCGAGCACGGACGATCGGACTTGCGCTGGCGTTGATCGGGCGAGTGGTTCTGCTGCTCTCGCTTGCATGGATCATGCGCCTTACGACACCGCTCTTTGAGATCTTTGCTGTTGAGGTCTCCGGGCGCGACCTGATCCTGCTCCTGGGCGGCCTATTCCTCCTTGCCAAGGCAACGCACGAGATTCACAGCAAGCTGGAGGGAAGCGAGCATGCCGACGGTCAAGCCGCGGGGACAGCGACGTTCCGATCGGTGATCGTTCAGATCCTGCTGCTCGATATCGTCTTCTCGCTGGACTCAGTCATCACCGCTGTCGGCATGGCCGACGATGTGGAGGTCATGATTGCCGCCGTCATGATTGCAATCATCGTCATGATGATCAGCGCTGGTGCGGTATCCCGATTCATCGAGAAGCACCCTACAATCAAGATGCTGGCGCTTTCGTTCTTGCTGATGGTCGGCGTCGCACTAGTAGCCGAGGGACTTGAGTTCCATATTCCCCGCGGATACATCTACTTTGCGATGGCGTTCTCGATCTTTGTCGAGATGCTCAATCTGCGGGCGCGGAAAGTAAGAGAGCCTATCAAGCTCAAGAAGCCACTGCCACCAGGACTCGGCGGAAGCTGATCAGTCTCTCTTCAGCCGCATAAGTCGTCTCATCTTTTCGAACGGCCGGTATGCAACCTCGTAGGCGCGACGGTCAGCATTGGCCGCCCGCTTGCGGTCCCAGAACGCCATTTTGATCGGCAGGCGTAGTTTTGCCAGCGTACTCAACCCGTTAGACTCGCGGGCAAATCCGAACTTGTCCATCGCATCGCCGCAGATGTGCTCGACGATTGCGACCTGTCCATTCGACAGCTGACTCCGCCATTTCTCGGCGTTTTCCTTACTCACGGGTGCCGTGACCAGCGGCGACCGAATCTGTTCGGGCATGTGCCTCTTGGAGTCCTCGTAGAAAGAGAGCATTGCAGGCTCATATTGCTCGCCCAGAAAAGACATCAACGACTGCAACGTGCCCTGCGGGTCAGAAACCAGATCCTGATATCTGATTACGGTGCGCTGAGCGTCCCGGACTGACGTGGCGAGCAACTCGAATCCCACTGTGGCCGACTGGTACCAGTTGCGAGCGTTGAGCGCCGAGTCGTCGGAGTAGTACCGAATACTGTTCATGGAATTCACGACGGCCCTCGGATCGCGCACGATGTAGACAAATCGGGCATCCGGAAACATGTCTGCAAGGATGTCACAGTAGAACAGATTGGCCGGCGTCTTTTCTCCCCACCTGACCTTGCCGTTGTGATGTGCCAGCGCATTCATCGCGGCAGCGTATGGCGTGCGATAGTCCAACGTCGCGCTGGATAGAACCGAATCCAGCAGCGACTCAAGATCAATGTCTTCGAAGAGGGCCTTGCGCTTATTGAAGTAGCGCCTGAGGAAGCGCTCCATCTCCGGGCGGTCGGGTGCCGACCCTCTCCAGTCCACGTCGCCTGGGGCAAGTCTGATGCGCGGGAAGTACTTCAACTCGCGCGGGACGAATAGTCTCGAGTGCGCGTTCAGCAACAAACGAAGCATCGTCGTACCAGACCGACTCGCCCCCACTATGAAGAACGGAGCGGATCCCGACTTGGGAACAGCCTCCATCAGAACGGTGCGTCTTCTTCGCTACCGCCGGGGCTCGGAAGGGGAGTCGGGCCATCGCCCGATTGTCCGCCCTGGAGTTCGCCCTGGAGTCCGCCCGGAAGCTCCCCACCGGGTGCTGAGTAGTACGTGGTCAGGTTCTCAAACCTGGCGTACTGATTGACGAACGCCAGGTGGACTGTGCCGATTGGACCATTTCGCTGTTTGCCGAGGATAATCTCGGCCATACCCTCGGTAGAGTGGCCGGCGTCGTCAACCGTTATCCCGTAGCGCTCTGCGCGATAGATGAAGGCCACGACGTCGGCGTCCTGCTCGATCGACCCTGACTCGCGAAGATCAGAAAGCTGCGGACGATGATCGCCGCCTCGCGTCTCCACGGCTCGACTCAGCTGGGACAGTGCTATCACAGGGATGTTGAGCTCTTTCGCGAGTGCCTTCAGCGATCGTGAAATCTGCGCAATCTCCTGCTCCCGGTTCGCGTTGCGATTCGTCGTTGGCCCCTGCATCAGCTGGAGATAGTCGACGATCACCATCTCGATGTCATGCTCCGCTTTCAGGCGACGGCATTTGGCCCGTAACTCGAGAATCGAAAGCCCCGGGGTGTCATCGATGAAGATCTTTGCTTCGGAGAGTCGGCTGGCGGCGCGCGCCAGCTTCGGAAAGTCGTTCTCCTTCAGGCGACCCGTACGCGCAGCCTGGGCATCTACGCGAGCTTCTGAAGTCAGCAGACGTTGCGCGAGTTGCTGTGCGCTCATCTCAAGCGAGAATACAGCTACGCTAACCGGAGATGTCGGATGCAGTGCAGCGTTTCGAGCAACAGCAAGCGAAAACGCCGTCTTACCCATGGACGGCCGCGCTGCAATAATCACGAGGTCAGACTTCTGCCATCCGCCCGTCACGTTGTCGAGCGATCGAAAGCCCGTCGGCACGCCTGTTATTCCGCTTTCCTGGCCGTGAATTGACTCGAGGTTTTCGAGCGTTTCCATCAGCACGCTGCTCATCGACTGAGCGGCGCGGCGCAGCTGCGTATCGCTGATCTTGAAGATCTCCGACTCAGTCTCGTCCAGCACCTCAAACGCATCCGCGGTTGGGTCATAGGCCCGCGTCACATTTGACGTAAGCGTATCGATCAGCTTCCTCAGCAGCGACTTTTCGGCAATAATGCGGGCGTGATACTCGACGTTGGCTGCCGTCGCAACTCGAGTCGTGAGCTCAGAAAGAAAGTAGGCCCCACCAATTTCGTCGAGTTGCCCGCGGCGCTTCAACTCATCGGCGAGCGTGATCATATCCACTGGATGCCCTTTCTGGAATAGGCCCAGAATTGCATTGTAGATGCGGGAGTGGCGCGGATCGTAGAAGGCGTCGTCCGGCAAGACCTCGATCGCCTGGGGGATCGCCTCACGCTCAATCAGCATGGCGCCCAGCACTGACTGCTCCACCTCGACAGCCTGCGGCGGCAGGCGTCCGCCCGAGGCACGGGGTACGGGCAAACGCTGGGCGGTATCTTCGGGAGGGCTCTGCATCTCAGGCCGTCAGTTCGTCGTATCGGGCGCGCAACATCTTGACGTCTTCCCAGGTCGCCGGCTTCCAGTTCGGATTTCGCAGCAACGCCGCCGGGTGATACGTCACGAGCGTCGGAATTCCGTGAAAGTCATGGAACGCACCGCGAAGAGCGGACAACGAGGACTCGACCCCGAGCAGCGACGTTCCGGCCGTGCGCCCAACGCACAGGATGAGCTTTGGCTGAAGCAAACTGATCTGTTTCAGGAGCACCGGAAAGTGTGCAGTAATTTCTACGGGCGAAGGATTCCGGTTGTTCGGCGGCCGACTCTTCAAGATGTTGGCGATGTACACGTCGCCGCGATCAAACCCGATCGCTTTCAGAATCTTGTCCAGCAATTTCCCGGCTCGTCCAACAAACGGCTCCCCCTTTTTGTCCTCTTCCGCTCCCGGAGCCTCACCAATCACGAGCAGGTCAGCCCTTGGATTGCCGACACCAAAGACCGGGTTGATCCGCTCAGCGTCCAATGGTATGAGCACCGTATTGGCGACGTACTCGGCTACCTCCTCGAGCGTCTGCATGGCGTGCAGCGGACTGTCACCAGGGACTTCGCTCATAAGCCGATCAAGCGGGGGCCACGCCTCGGAGACGCCAGCTTCAGGTGCGGAATCAGCCTCCCGCTGACCGTCACCAGCCGCGCCAGTCTTCAATTCACCCTCAGCCACAGTCATCAACAGAGGGCCGACCATCGCGATTTCGTGTTCGAGCAGGGCGACGCCGTGGTCAAGCAGGCTCTCCCCGTTCCCTGCGTCGTTTTGGGATTCCAAGTCAGTCAGGACGTTCTACGTTCGTTAGCGGACGCCCATCAAGATAGATGAGCAGCGTAATGTACGGCCTTGCGCGAACCAGTGGAGGGGTACCGCCCGGGAGTTGTCCACCGGTTATTCCTGACGTTTTCCACCAACCAGCAGCCGCGCAACGTTATCGAGAATGGCACCGCCGACATGCGCTTTACTGAGCAACGGCATTGGGTGCACGTCGCCAGAAGAATCGACAAGCGTTACCTCGTTCGTATCGCCGCCAAAGGCCGATCCGGCACGCGCAGGGTTGTTGATAACTACGAGGTCAAGATTCTTCTCACGTAGCTTCCGCTTGCCGTATTCAAGCTCATTCTCCGTCTCCAAGGCAAATCCGACGAGAATCTGACCCTGCCGCTTTGTGCTTCCCAGCTTCGCTAGAATGTCGACGGTCCGCTTCAGCCGGAGCGAGCGCGGCTCGTCCCCGTGGGAGTCGCCAGACTTCTTGATCTTCTGAGGCGACTGCTCTGTTGGAGTGTAGTCAGCAACTGCCGCGGCCATGATTACGATGTCTGCGTCTGACCGAGCAGCAACCGCCTCGTGCATCTCGGCAGCAGAGACCACGTGAACAGCGTCAACACCAGCCGGTGGGTCGAGGGATGTCGGACCAGAGACGAGCGTCACGCGCGCACCTCGATCCACCGCCGCACGGGCTATCGCGTAACCCATCTTGCCTGACGACCGATTGCTTACAAATCGAACCGGGTCGATCATTTCCCTTGTTGGTCCAGCAGTGACGAGGACGTGTCGACCGGCCAGGTCGCCGCGGTCGCGAGCGGACCTGAGGATCACCGACGCAATTTTGTCTCGGATGACCTCAGGCTCGGGCAAGCGACCCTCACCGATGAGGCCAGACGCCAGCTCGCCGTGCTCGGGCGGCATCACGGCGCATCCTCGCGCTTCAAGTACGTCAAGGTTCGCCCGGGTAGCCGCATGGACATACATGTC
>JANQRN010000089.1 GCA_028284545.1 Rhodothermales bacterium
GAGAAAGGATCGGTGATCACCGCGCCTGGAGCAGCCGGGGCCGTGGCCGGTGGCGGCAACGATGACGAGGTGAACTGCACGATATTGTGGAAGTACTCCTCATCGGACAGATTCTTCCCATACAGCGATACCTCAAAGTTGCCCTCGGCATTCGTCCAGCTAATGGCGGCATCCAAAAGCGTGATCGACTCCTGGCGCCCAAACTCGTCGTTGGCAGCGTTGAAGAAGATTTCGCCCGTATGACTCACCTGGCCGAAGAAGCTCAGGCTGCCCCGATCGCCGAGCGACCGGAAGTACTGCGCGTAAACGTTGCCTTTGAACTCGGGTGCGTTGTTGAGGTTATTGCCGCTGGCATCGACAAAGCGAGGGTCGCCAAACGGTCGGGTCCCAGGCACGTCTGCGCAACCCGGATCGTTAAAGTTCGTCACAACAAAGGGCGAGCATCGGCCGTAGGGAAAATTGAAGTCGTCATAGGTTGCATCGAGAAACGACACCGCAGCTCCGTACTCAAAATCGTCCGTCGGTCTGGCAACCAGCTCCAGATCAATGCCGAAGACCTCCGCCGTAGCCGCATTGCTCACCAAGGTGAGGCTGTTGAAGAAGGTCGTTACCTGCAGATCTTCATAGTCATAGAAGAAGATCGAACCATTAATGCGAAGCCGACCATCCATCCAGTCGCTCTTGGCCCCCACTTCGAAGCTCTTAATCGTCTCCTGGTCGTAGACAGGGTTGGTCGGCTGATAGTCGTTATAGCCACCGGATTTGAAACCCTCGGTATAGGACGCGTAGAGCAACACATCGTCGCTGTACTGATACTCAAGCCCGATCTTCGGCGTCAGATCATCCCAGCTCTGGGAGTCCGTTCGAGTTTGAAACGGGCATAGGAAACCGCAAGCCGCATAGTTGATGTTGCCGAACAGGCCTTGTTCGACTTCGCCTTCCGGATTGGCCGGCGATACCAGAACGAAATTGAGCGAGTTGAAGTCCTCCTTCTCTTCATCCGAGTAGCGCAAACCCGCCGTCAGCGTGAGGCGATCAGAGAGCGCGTAGCTGACTTCACCGAACGCCGCCCAGGCCTCGGTCTTGTTTTCGGCGAAAATATTGAAGGAACGCAGGTTAGGCGCTCCCACGCGACGCACCAGGCCCAATGCGCCGAACTTGTTCTCGTCCAAGAAGTACAGACCCGCGATCCACTGCAGCGGCCCATCGCCCGTGGACGTTAGCCGAAGCTCTTGAGTAATTTGCTCCGTGTCGAATCTCTCCGTCGTTCGAGTGACGTCGACCTCAGTACCTTCCGTGTTGAACAGAAAGTCCATCTCAAAGGTTTTGTAAGCGGTCACGGACGTGAGCAGGATGTCGTTGCCCAAATCCCAGTTGACCGTGAGCGTTGGTCCGCCCGTTTCCCAATCCATGAATGTGGGCAAGTCGTTGCGCTGCTCCAGAATAGAACCGGTAGGCACGGCTCCGTTAACGGCCGCCGTCCCCGCGGCGTCATTCGGACGCACGGCGGTATTGCCGTTGGAGAAATCACTCCAATCCCACGACAGCGTCGCGTCGAGCGTATCCGTCGGCGCGTACTTCAGGATGCCGCGCAGCGCCGTCAGGTCTTGGTCGTCGAGCTTGTTGCTTCCCCTCGGGTCCAGGTCTTCGACATAGCCATCGTCCTGCACGTCCCGTATCGCGAGACGGAAACCCAGCTGGTCATTGATGGGACCCCCCACCGCGGCCTCTGCTTCGAACCGGCTGAAACTGCCGGTACCGAGCCCGACGTAGCCTTCGAGCGTGTCGGTCGGCTGATTCGAAATGATATTGATTGAGCCGCCTGTGGCGTTGCGGCCGTAGAGAGTCCCCTGGGGACCACGCAGTACTTCGACGCGTTCGACAACGAGGAACTGGTTCATACCCATGTTGGGGCGGGCGAGGTAGACGCCATCCAGGTGAATGGCAACGCCCGGATCGGCTCCCACGGCCAGCAGGTTACTGCCGATGCCCCGAATA
>JANQRN010000096.1 GCA_028284545.1 Rhodothermales bacterium
GTTCGGAACCACATTTCGGTATCCCGCCGCCGCCAAGCGGTTCACCGAGGGCGAATACGCGTGGCGCGTAGCGACGATTGACCCCGAGACCGGTCAGGACCTGGCTACAAGCGACGTCGGTCATTTCCGCTGGGAGCCGCAGCAGTTTGTGCTCGTCCCTGTTGTGTTGCAGAAGATCCCCGGCATTCCGAACGCGATCACCGACGAACTCCTTGCGCCGTGCTCCGGTATCGGTGTCGAGGCGGTCCAGAAGGACATCATCGTGACACGGCAGGGGTCTGGCATCATGCGGCTGCAGTTGCCGGGCAACTTGCTGCAGATTGACAACTGAGGAGGTTGAAGGTGAAGGTTGAGGGTTAAGGGTTGAGGGACGGTCCATTCGTGGGCTTGTTGTCCTGATTAACAAACCACTCCTGAGTAACAACACTGCTCATTTTGCCGGCGTTACTCGTTGAACAGCTCGTTGCCGTCGAGTGTTCGCGAATTGCTGATCTCGCCCTCGATGTTGTAGTAGGCGATGATCTCGCTGATGAGGCCGTCCCGACAGTATATCCATTCGGTTACTTCCATAGAGAAATCGCCCTTCGAGACCGTGTATCGTATTGATGCGGCGTCCCCGCGGAGAAGAGAGTCGTGCACGACTATGCGGTTGCCCAGAAACTTGTCACGATTGGAGGCAACAAGTTGCATGTAGGGGCCCTTTCCTTCGATTGTGCCGTACGGGCTGACGTGTCGAAAGTCCGCTGCGATTGGAAGTTCGCCTACCTCCCCCTCTCCGTTCCAGATGGCGAACCACAGATCTATTAGCTCAACGGTCGTCCTCATGCGCGACAAGGTCACAATATCGCCCGGTTCGCGCAACCCCCATTTTCGAGTGCCCCGGGCGGGTAGGCTCTGCTGATTAGTTATCATGACGTTAGACGTCTGAATCGCCAGCCGCGTTTTCTATGGATTTGAGCACTGAAGAGATCGGGCAGACAGTCATGCGCCGCACGCGGATTGTCGTTGTGTGGATGCTACTGCTGGCGGTAGTCGGCTGCCGTGGTGTTGAGCCTCGGCCTGCCCCTAATGTCATCGTGCTGTTCACCGACGACCAGCGCTACAACACTGTTGGGGCGCTCGGGAATGACGAGATATCTACGCCAAACATCGATGACCTCGTGGCACGCGGTACGGCATTTACGCGCGCGCACATTATGGGCGGACAGCACGGCGCACTCTGCGCGCCCAGTCGGGCAATGTTGCTCACGGGGCGCCCATTGTTCTCGCTGCTGGATAAGGGTGACGTGATTCCGGAAGCCCACGTCACGATGCCGCAACACTTCCGTGCCGCTGGATACCGAACATTTGGAACCGGCAAGTGGCACAACAATCGCCAGGCCTTCAACCGCTCGTTCGAGGACGGCGACAATATCTTCTTCGGCGGGATGCACTGGCCGGCTGATGGCGGACACGAGCGGCCGATGCTGCATCATTATGACAGTACGGGCGCGTACGGTGCGGACACTCGCTGGCAGGGTGACCGTTACTCAAGCGCACTTTTTGCCGACGCCGCTGTCTCGTTCATCAAGCGTTATGCCGACGAAGCCGCTTCCGGGAATTCAGGCATGAACGCGACGGATCCCTTCTTTGTGTACGTCGCGTTTAGTTCGCCGCACGACCCGCGCACGCCACCCGAACCGTTTGCGGCTGCCTATACAGCTGATTCGGTGTCTCTTCCGGACAATTACGCTCCCGAACACCCATTTGATAACGGTGAGCTGTACGTACGGGATGAGAAGCTGCTTCCTCACCCCCGAACGGAGGAAGCGGTACGTAAAGATATTGCGGCCTACTACGGCATGATCAGTGAAGTGGATGCGCAAATCGGACGCATAGTCGACGCTCTCGAGGCAGCTGGGCTAAGTGACAACACCATAATTGTCTTTGCTGGCGACAACGGGCTTGCAGTCGGGAGCCACGGTTTGCTCGGCAAACAGAATCTCTACGATCACAGCATGCGCGTGCCGCTGGTGTTGGCTGGGCCCGGCGTGAATGCGGGTGTCCAGCGAGACGATCTGGTCTACCTGTTCGACCTGTTTCCAACGCTAGCCGAATCGGCGGGGCTGGATACGCCGCCTACCGTCGAAGGAAGGAGTATTGTAAGCATGCTCCAGGGCGAAGGTGCTGGTTCGTCGTCAGCCGGCAGGGATGCGGTGTTCTATGTCTACAAGGACGTTCAGCGCGGCGTTCGGACCAAAGACGACTGGAAGCTGATATCGTACAATGTCGATGGTGTGCAGCGGCACCAGCTGTTCGATCTTAGATCTGACCCACATGAACTCGAGAATCTGTACGATTCGCCGAAGGCGACATCAGCGCGAACAAGGCTGCAGTCGCTGCTGATTGAGAAAAGTCGTGAGTTTGACGATCCGCTGAGCCTTGACAAGCCCGACTGGGGCAAGCCGAAGCCCGAGCCACCGAACTCAGTTTCGCACGCAGGGGTCGGTGCCCGCGTTGAACTCGCTACGTCGTTTGATTCGCAGTATCCGGGCGGAGGAGCGGCAGGTCTGGTGGACGGTATTCAATGCACTGCCGACTTTCGCGCGTCGTGCTGGCATGCCTTGCGGGGAGAGGACCTGGATGTCGTCGTCGACCTCCGAAAGGAGCAGAGCGTTTCAAGCGTCGGTGCTCGATTTGTTCGCAACCTCGGCGCCTGGATCTTTCTTCCAGAACGGGTCTCGGTTGAAGTGGCGCCTCGTGGCGGGACGTTTGAGCAGGTCGGTGAAATGGATCTACCGGTGGCCGCAGAGCTCGATCCAGCGGGAGTCGAATTTGTGGAGATCTCGTTTCCGTCTCGACTGGTCGATCGGGTTCGGTTTCGCGCGGAGGGTCCCGGTATGTGTCCGGCGTGGCACGCTGGCGTGGGGAACCCGTCGTGGATGTTTGTGGACGAGGTGGTGGTGCAGCTGAACGATGAGGGTTGAGGGCGGGAGGATGAGGGTTGAAGGCGGGAGGATGAGGGTTGAGGGTGGGGATTGCAGGTAGAGGGATGAAGGTTGCGCGCTGGAGGTTGGGTCAGGAGGGTTCGCGAGGGGGTGGGTGATCCGCATTAAGGTGTTGCCAGAGTTTCTCGGGTGGTCTGGCGACGATAACCTTGTCTTTGTCGACGATGATGGGGCGCTGGAGTACGGTAGGGTGCTCCAGGATGAAACGTTTGAGTTCGTCGTTTGACAGCTTGTCCGACTCCACACCTTGTTGCTGCCATTCCTGTTCGTTCGGGCGAATCAGATCGCGTTGCGGGCCCTCGTAGCCATCGACAATTCGATCAAGCAGTTCGGGGGTGAGGGCGCCGTCCAGGTAGTTGATCTTGTCCCACGCATACCCCCTATCGTCGAGGTCGCACGACAAGTCGTTGCACTTGGAGCAGTTCGGATTGTGGATGAAGATCAAGCCACCCTCACACGTGGTCCTCCTTTTCATCGATGCGGAGGTCGCGCAGGTAGTACACGAAGATTGCGCCTGCGATGACACCGACTACGAGCACTTTCAGAATGAACCGCGCTGTGAGTTCGTCGCTCAGAAAGTTGTAGATCAGTGTCGTCAGATCACCGATTAGTATTGCGGCACCGACGAACAGGGTCAAATACGTCAACCATCGCCTGATCTTCGAGGCCCGCTTCGTGGGGTCCTTTCTTGTTTCCTTCGCCGTGTACCACGTAAGGAACACGTATATCGGGAGCGCAACAACGAGTGAGGCGATTGCCCACCGGATCGTTGTCGGGATCGCTTCCGCGACCCCGGTGGGTGCGTCCGGATTCGGGAATGCAAGGTCGATGTACTGGAACAACAACACGCCCAGGTTGGTGGCGCCGTAGTAGAGCGTAGAGAACAGCAAGAGGTACAGAAACGCTTCCCGCGCGGAGAGATAGGGACGCGGTCTCGGTACCGGGACGGGGAAGTCCGTGACGGCGAACCGCCTTAGCGCGCAATGAACGTCGGTCGCGGGCCAGTTCGCGTCGAGGAGCACCTCTTCGATTTGGGCGCGGTCTACTCCACGCGCGAGCGCGTGTCGTACAAACGTGAAAAGATCTTCGTCTACTGCCATGACAGACCTCCTT
>JANQRN010000050.1 GCA_028284545.1 Rhodothermales bacterium
AGATTACGCCGGTTCCAGTTGATTACGTCGAAGCCCTGCACGGCGTCGAGCTGGGCACGGAAGGAGAAGTTCTTGTAGTTAGCGTCGGCGATAAACGCACCCTGCCAGTCTGGATTGGGGTCGCCAACCAGGATTCTGAGGAGTGCCCCAGTCGGCTGGCCATTCGCGTCACGCATTGCTCCGTTACCCGTTGCGTCCTGCATGGCCTGGTCACCACGCTCTGCCTGCGGCAGTCCATCTGGTGTGAGCAGCAGCTCACCTTCGTTGGGTCCGTCGAGGTGCCGCGCGTAGGCGCGCCAGAAGAAGACCCCGAGCGGCTCGCCCTCGATAGCATATTGTGAACTGAAGCCGCCAATGGCGAAGCTCGAACCACCTGCAAGCGACGTGACCTCGTTCTTGTTCTTGCTGAACTGCGCGGCCAGATTCAAATTGAAGTCCGGTTGCTGGACTACCGCACTCCGTACCACCAGCTCAACACCAGTGTTGGTGAGCTGCCCGACGTTCTCGATGCGGGTCGACGCGCCGGTGGATGGCGAGAGTACGCGGGACAGCAACAGATCGTCGATCGTCTGGTCGTAGAAGGTGAACTCGACTCCAAGCTTCCCGCCGAGCGCCGAGAGGTCGACACCCAATTCGAGCTCGGTCTGGGTCTCCGGCTTGATATCCGCGTTGCCCTGCGCCGAAGACGGGATAAGTCCCGTCTCGCCGTTAAACGAGATCGGGTTGTAGTTGGTGAAGCGCTCGAAGGGGCCAATTCCCGTCAGGTTGCCTGACTTGCCCCAGGAAGCACGCACCTTGAAGAGGTCGATATTGTCTCCGAGCGACTCCTGCCAGAAAGACTCCTCAGACAAGACGTACGCGCCGCTGACTTTCGGGTAAAACTGGTTCCGGTTCGACTCTCCGAAAACGGACGACCCGTCAAACCGACCGGCTACCGTTAGAAACAGCTTGTCCTGAATGCCAACAGTCTCCTGCGCAAAGACTCCCCACAGGCTGCGCTCAGAAATTAGGTCGAAGCTGGAAGAGATCGTACCGCCATCTACGGTCTCGACAATTGGGCCGAGATTGTCGGCTTCGTTGACAATCGACTCAGACCGGTCGTTCTGGACCGTGCCGCCGACGCTCGTCGTCGAGAGGATACCCGGCGAAACCTCCTTGGCGTACCGCGCCGTAGCGTCCATGTTGAAGAGGCGCCGGCTCAGGTCACCGCGACGAGAAAAGCCATTGTTGTCTGCGACCGTACCGAGTGGCTTGAATCCACGTGCCGTCTGTGCAAACGCGTCGTAACCAAGAATGACCTCGCCGGACAAACCCTCGAGCGGCGTCATCGAAAGCGTTGCGTTGCCGGTAAAACGGTTCACGTCCTGCGTGAATTTGTACCGATCGATGACCTCAAATGGGTTACCAAAGAAGGCATTGCCAGGTGCGGGGTAGACCCCGTTTTCGTCAGCTGCCGCATCGACTTCGTGTGGCAGAAACTGGATCGTCGTGATAGCACCGTCGAAGAAACCTTCGCCGCCTGTTGGCACATCGTTACTGTTGCTGCGGGCGATGTTGGTCCCTACATCCAGTCGCGCCCAGCTTGCGAGGGTCTGACCGAGGTTGACGCGAAGCGTGGCGCGGCTGAAATCCGCGTTTCGGACGATCCCCTCGTTGCGGAGAAACGACCCGGAGACGAAATACGTCGTCTCATTCGAACCTCCAGCGACCGACAGATAGTTCTCCGTACCCAGACCGTTAGTGAACACATAGTCCTGATAGTCGAAGCGGTCTGTCGCAATCTTGTTCAGGTTGGAGTTGTCGGATGGATCCTCCCAACGAAACGGCGCTTCGTTCACTCGTAGTGTTTTGCGCACGCTGCTCGACGAAACCGACGTGCTGTAGGTCACTCTTGGTGCGCCGCCGGCCTGACCGCGTTTCGTAAAGATCTGCACAACCCCGTTACTTGCGCGAGACCCGTAAATCGCCGCAGCCGCGGCACCCTTGATGACCTCGATCCTGGCGATGTCGTTCGGATTCAGGTCGACGAGTCTGTTCTGAACACCGCCGCTTCCTACCGGCACCAACTCGGGTGAGCTGTTGTCGACAATGACGCCGTCGATGATGTAGAGGGGTTCGGAGTCACTGTTGATCGTGCTGTTGCCACGAAGTTTAACCGAAATACTTCCAGCCGGTGAGCCCGATGTTTGCGAAACGAGCGCGCCGGGTACCTTGCCGGAAAGAGCCGCCGTGACGTCGGTCGCACCCGCGTTTCCGATTTCCGCCGCGCCCACCGTCGAGATCGAGTTTCCGAGCTGTCGCTTCTCTGTCAGCCCCGAAACGCCGGTAACTACCACCTCGGAGATGCCCAGGATGTCTTCCCGCATCGACACGTCATAGGTGCCAGACTGCGAGACCGAAAGTCGTTCGGTGATGAAGCCGACGAACGAAAACTCAACGGTTGCCGGTACACGGTCCGCGTTGAACTGGAAGACGTACTCGCCATCGGCGTCGGTGATTGTCCCGACCGTCGTCGCCGACAATCGAATTGACACGCCGGCCAGCGGCTCACCGAGCGCGTCGGTGACCGTACCGTCCATCCGGATGGTCGTCTGAGCGAGCGCACTTGTCGGCACGTACGCGAACAGAAAAGCAACAACGAGGGCCCCCGCTAGGACGCCCCTTGCACAGATAGAAGAAGAACTCATCAGTACACTCAAAGGGTGGATGACACGCGGGTCGAGATGGTGGACGCCCGCCTCGCGGCAATGGTAGGCCAAATGTTGAACAAGCGCAATGCAGACCCAACGCGCTTGACGCGGGTGCGACACGGCACCAACCTCAACTATTTCAACGTGTTATGGCAGGCACGAGATGTTTGCGACGAACGGCATTCGTGCCGGCTTCACAAGCGGGCCATGCGTACCCCGTCATTCCCTAGAACGATATAGGTCACGCTGTAACCGTCGGGTCACCCGATCTGCCGCGTAGTCGGCAAGTTCCTCCAGACCATCGGCGAGCTCCTCGACCGACAGCCCGGCGAGCGCGCCTGCTGTGATGACATTTCGAATGCCTGGGTGTGGTCCAAAAATGTGTGGAGCAATCGCCTCCCGCTCTTCCAAGCGGGTCTCCCAGATCAGCCGGCCGGCCCGCTGATCGACAAGCTGCGCCCGCACGTTGATGCGGAAGTGGGCCGCGGCGTCCCAACCATGTGCCTCGATACCGTATTCGCGGATGTGGACGTCGAGGAGGAAATCCGCCTCGCCCGCCGCTGCCACGGGATTGGCGTCGAGATACAGTGCCGATTGACTCAGGATACGGTCGTACAGGATGGCACTGACATCAACCATCTGCGCGGCCGAGTCCATACGTGCCTGCGCCTTCTCGGCCTCGGCATTCTTCACTATCGAGCTGCCAAAACGCAATAGCGTCTTGAGCGGCCGCTCGGCGTTGACAAAGTAGAAGTCGTCGGTGTCAATGTGTGGCCGCGCGCGGAGCGTGGTGTTGAGCGCTAGTCGTTGGCCAGAGAACTCATAGTCGGCAAGCCGATTTGTGCTCCGGCAACCGACGCCTGCTGTGACAAACACGATGACAGCGACGGCAAACGTGAACTGCTTCATGTCAGTGCACCTCCACAAATACGGTAACCCCTCCAGGACTACCGAGCAATGAGGCCGATCCTAGTTTTGAGGTAGGGAAATCCGCCGCCCACGCCGCCATCACCTATATTCTATTTATCCTCTCCACCTCCTCGCGGGTCACGATCTCACTTCTCAACACCCCAATGCGCACTCGCCGTGAAATCCTCCAGCTGCTCGGCTCAACGGCGCTCGCACTGCCCTTGAGCCTCACCGGCTGCGCCCGTTCTCCCGCCGGATCATCGCGCGCACCCGGCCCGGATCGTGGTCTTTTCTTTGATCCGGAAGACCTGGAACGCATTCGTGCCAACGCCCGCTCCGCATTCCTGGGGCCAACGTTCGCACGCTGGGAAAACCGGGACCTCGAACAGGCACGACTGACTTTGGATCGGGTCGTGCAGTCGGGCGAACTCCTGACCGACATGGGTCGCGCCCAAACCGTCATGCTTGAGGAGGCGGTTGTCTACCTGGTAACACGCTCAACCGAGCATGAAGCACTCGTCCGGCAGGGCGTCTCTGTCCTGAATACACTTCCGGCCTGGGACTACATGATGGACGGGGACGAGGACGTACTGGGGCTGATGCGTGCCTCCAAGAATGTGACCGCCGCACTCCTGATGATGGATGTGCTCGGGGACCACCTTCCGGCGTCGGAGAGGGTCGCACTTTTGGAGAGCGTAGCCGAGAAAGGCTGCGTGACGTGTCATCGAACCATCACCCACATGGACGACGTTTCGCTCGCACGTGGCTGGGGCGTAGACGACCTGCACAAGGAGACGATCACGTACGACATGAGCGACTGGCCGTCAATACTCGGCGAGAATAACCTGCGCGCGATACCGACGATGGGGCTCGGGCTAGGCGCACTGGCACTGGAGGGAGTTGACCCGCGCGCGGACGACTGGCTCAAGACCGCCACCAACAGTGCGAAGTACTTCCTCGGCCTGTTCGAAGATGACGGCAGCTACTTCGAGGGTCTCAGTTACGTCGACTTTGCCTTCCGGACAATGTTCATGTTCATGAATGCGTACGACCGCCGACACGGCGACATCGATTGGACGCAACATGCGAGCTTCGAGGGCATCGTTAACTACATCGTCGGTCTACAGAACGGACGGAAGTCGATTGAAAATCCCGGCGAACCAGACATCATCAACATCTCCGACGCACGACACACCGTGTTCCCATGCGTGCCGTCCTGGATTGCGCAGCGTACAGGCAGCAGGTTGGCGCAATATGCCGCCACGGAGTTCTCGCGACCTGGGTTCTACGCTGATTACCTACTCGTCGACGACGATCGTGCTGCGACGCCTCCGGGACGAGTACTACACAACCTCCGTTTTGACCTGGACTGGATCGTGTGCCGGTCGGGCTGGACCGACGATGACACCGTCGTCGCGTTTCGAAGTGGCCCACCGATGAATCACGAGCACGCTGACCGCAACAGCATCGCCGTGAAGGCATTCGGCGAACGCCTGCTGACGGATCATTTCGGAGCTTCATATAATCCGTCAGACCCCGGCTGGCTACTCCGTCTAACCGAAGCACACAACGCCGTGCTGATCGATGGGCAAGGCCATCAGTATCACCGGGGCGAAAAAGGCACCAACGCCAGTGACGCTGAAGCTCACATTACCAACTTCGACGAAAGCCTCAACGAGGGTGATGTTGTTGTTTGGTCCAGCGACGCGACGCCAGCGTATCAACTCGTGGGACCCGGAGTCAGTCGGGTTGTTCGAAGCGTGGTTTTCATCAAGCCCGACGTACTGATTATTGTCGATGAGTTTGAAAAATCTGACGACCAGACTTCGGTGTTCGCCCTTCGCTTCCACCCGGACAATCGGGACGAAAAGGCTGAAATCGAGCGGTCCGCCAACGGCAGCTTCACGATCTCGCGGCCCAAAGGCGCAGCGGTTGGGCAAATTGAATCTGACTCGAAGCTAACGCTCTCGACCGCGCGGCTAGATCTACCTGATTCTTACGGCAGCTTCCCTTTTCTAGAGGCGAGAACGGTAGCTGCGACCGCGGCGACGGTGGTCACCGCGCTGCATCTCGTCCGCGACCCGACTCAGGTGGCCCATCCGGTCGTCACCCGAACGCAGAGCGATGAGTGGACAGTCGGCGTGGGCGAACGAAGGATTTCTATCGAGAAGTCTGAAAATGGGTCCTGGACGCCCAACCTTCGCACAAGCTGATCTCCGGTGGCAGGTCAGCCACCCCCTGTCCGCTTATCGAAGCAAATGGGGCGTTTGTCTACGTTCTCTTAGATCTGACGTATGTCCGGCCAGGTGCTCGTAACGAGCCAGCCGAATCGCCCGTTACGCACACTCAAGCCCGCTCTCCATGCAAGCGCGTGTTTCGGCTGATGCCGACGCTGTTCGGATCCCATTCCTGCGGTCGCATTATGCGCGACTCGCGCTCGTTGCGGTCCAACTCGGACTCGTGCTGCTGGTCGCCCGCCTGTTCAACCTGGAACAGTCCGTAGGCTTCAACCGCATCGCGCCGATCATATTTGTCGGCTTCATTGTACACGCGCTTGCGCCGCTCGCGTATCGCAAACAAGTTTTCCTCGTCGCCTCGCTAGCCGCCATCGAGGCCATCTTCCCGTTTCCGAACAGCCTCGTCCTTGTTGGTATCGGGCTGGCGCTCATCGGGACGTGTCACCTGCCGCTTCCGCACACTGTGCGGGTCGTTATGGTGGTCGTGATGGCCAGTCTCCTCGCACTGTTTCGCGCGGAGGTACTCCCGGCCCCAATCGATTCGCTCAGCAGTGTGATCTTGCCGATACTCGGCGCCATGTTCATGTTCAGGATCGTGATCTACCTGTACGACCTGAGACACATGAAGAAGAAGCTTACTGTCTGGGACAGTCTCTCATACTTCTTCCTCCTGCCCAACGTTTGCTTTCCGCTATTCCCGGTCGTTGACCTGCAGGCTTTCCTCCGAACGCACTACGACAAGGAGGACGTACTGATCTATCAGAAAGGGGTGCTGTGGATCTTCCGCGGGTTCACCCACCTGATCATGTACCGTCTGGTGTATCACTATTTCATGCCCAGCCCGGATGAAGTAGTTGGTCTCTTCAAGGTGCTGCAGTACATGCTCGCAACCTATCTCCTCTATCTGCGGATATCGGGCCAGTTCCACGTCATCGTTGGCATACTGTGCCTCTTTGGCTACAATCTGCCCGAGACGCACCACCTCTATTACCTCGCGTCGAGCTTCAACGACTACTGGCGCCGGATAAACATCTACTGGAAGGACTTCATGATGAAGATCTTCTTTTATCCGTCGTTCATGAAACTGCGCAAGATTGGGACTACTCCCGCACTGGTAATCGCGACGCTCGTAGTCTTCGCGGGAACCTGGATATTGCATTCGTACCAGTGGTTCTGGCTGCAGGGCTCCTTCCCAATCACCTGGCCCGACGCCCTCTTCTGGGGCATCCTCGGCGTGCTTGTTGCCGCAAACTCCGTCTGGGAATCGAAGCGACCGAAGAAACGGGCGGTGCCCTCGGGTGAGTGGTCGCTGCCGCATGCAACGCGCTATTCGCTGCGCGTGCTCGGGATGTTCGTGCTCATCACCACGCTCTGGACGCTGTGGAGTAGCGAGTCCGTCAGCGACTTCGTTGGCCTGATCGTAACCGCCACCCAGGATAGCGTGGCAAACTGGGCCCTGTTCATTCTCATTCTGGCTGCACTGGTGGCCGTCGGTGTACTCGCGCAGTACCTCATCCATCGAGGGTGGGAGCTGACGGTGACGGGAAGCGCTCCGTCTTTCGCGCGATCTGCGGCATACACCTTGGTCGGCGCTGTCGTTGTGCTCGGGTTCGGGCAGCCAGACGTCTCAAAGCAACTGGGCGAGCAGACGGCGACCATCGCCGCAACGCTCAAGAGCGAACAGCTGAACGAACGCGACGAAGAACTGCTCGCAAGAGGTTACTACGAGGGCCTCCTTGCAGCGGACAAGTACACGTCGGGACTGGCGACAATTCAAACGGGCAAACCAAAGAACTGGGACGCCATCATGCACACTGACGCCGTTGAGCATTTCGACAACGTGCTCCAGTACCGCCTTGTCTCCAACATGGATCGCGTGTACAAGGATGAGCGCTTCGTCACGAACCAGTGGGGCATGCACGACATCGATTATCCGCAGTCGAAGCCGGCTGATACGCGTCGCGTTGCCTTCATGGGCGCGTCGTACGAAATGGGAGCGGGCGTTCCGCGAGAATCGACATTCGACGCGCTCGCGGAGGGGCGGCTCAACGCAGAGTCAGCAGACGGCACACAAGTCGAGATCCTCAACTTCTCGGTCGGCGGATACAGCCTCTTGCACAACGCAGTCCTGATGGAGCGGCACGTGCCGTCCTTCGATCCCGACGTGATCATGGTCGCGGTTCACTCGAGCGAGTTCCGCCGAATGACAACGCACCTCGTCAACATGGTCGAAAAACAGATTGATACATCAGGCTACCCCGAAGTAACGCGAGTGATCCGGGAATCGGGCGTGACGTCTAGAATGTCCCGCAACCAGATGCGACAGCGGTTGGACCCATACGCGAACGAGATTGTCGCCTGGTCTCTTGCGCGAATCGCGACGCTTGCGGAGGCGTCGGGCCTCGGGTTGATCGCGCTCTATGTCCCGCTGACGGAGGAAATCGAGGGCGTCGACCCAGATCAGTTTCAAACGTACGCCTCCATGGTCAACACGCATGGGTATGATCTCATCAACCTTGATGGCGCGTTTGCCGGTCATTCGCCGCAGGATATACAGCTGGCGCCATGGGACAAACACCTCGGCACCCGCGGACACGAACTGCTTGCCGATAAGCTGTACAGCGCCCTCAAACAGGCGCTCATAGATGCCCGGAAACCGACCGAATCACATAACACCTCCCTGACGAATGCCGGATAAATCCACTATTAGAACCGCCGTCAAAGAATTCATCCTGGAGAAGTTTTTGCCGGGTGAAGATCCCGATTCATTGACCGACGATACGCCCCTCATCTCAGGCGGCATCCTGGACTCGATCTCGACCGTTACGCTCGTCGCATTTCTGGAGGACCGATTCGGCGTCCAGTTCCAGGCGCATGAAATGAGCGCCGACTACCTGGATTCGCCTGAGACGATTGCGAACACCGTCGAAGAGAAGCTAGGATGAGCAGGACCCTCTACGGGCTCCTGTCGGCGTCGGCAGCGAGAACGCCGCACGCTACCGCAGTTGAGGACCCGGTCCGCGATTGTCACCTGTCGTATAGCGACCTCGAACACGCTGCGGGAAAGCTCTCAGACGCTCTCCAAGGCGCCGGCGTCACAGCGGGAGATCGCGTCGGCATCTACGCCCCCAAGTCTACATCGTCGGTCGCGGCGATCTTCGCGACACTGAAGCTAGGCGCCGCTTACGTACCAGTTGACTACACCGCACCGCCCGAGCGCAACGCGTACATCTTCAATGATTGCTCCGTGCGCGCCGTTGTCGTGCAGCGGTCACTTTCTGAAGCTCTCGTTGCGGCCCTGGACAACCCGGGCACGCAAGTCCATGAAACGGGCCTGGACGAGGATCGCGCCAATCTGGGCGTCGACGTAGTGATCGTATCGACGTCCTTGGAGAGCGATTCCGCAATCGATGATCTGGCTTACATACTCTACACTTCCGGCTCAACCGGAAAACCCAAAGGAGTGATGCACACGAACTCGAGTGCGCTTGGGTTCGTTGACTGGTGTTCAGAAGCGTTTGCTCCAACGGGGTCGGACAAGTTCTCCGCCCATGCGTCGTTCCATTTTGACCTGTCGATCCTTGATCTGTACGTCCCGATCAAGCACGGAGCCGCCATTGTGTTGATCGGTGAGGACGTCGGGAAACAACCTGCTGTCCTGGCACCACTTATCGCAGAAACTGGCATTACGATGTGGTATTCCACACCGTCGATCCTCCGGCTACTCGTCGAGACCGGCAAACTGGCGGAGCACGATTACAGCAAGTTGCGAATTGTGAACTTCGCGGGCGAGGTTTTTCCAATAAAACACCTCCGCGCGGTCAAGGAGATATGGCGCCATCCGAGATACTTCAACCTGTACGGACCCACCGAGACTAACGTCTGCACGGCGTTCGAAATTCCAGCTGAAATCGAAGTGGATCAAACGTCGCCCTTTCCGATCGGCTACGCCTGTTCTGGTGACGAGACGATGGTCGTAGACCATGATGATGCGCCCGTACCTGATGGCTCGCCGGGTGAGCTACTCGTTTCCGGCGACTCTGTCATGCAGGGTTACTGGAATCTTCCCGATCGGAATGACGCAGCCTTCTACCTCAAGGATGGGAAACGCTGGTATCGAACCGGAGACGTAGTGATTGACGCTGACAACGGCTGCTACGAGTTCGTTGGACGCCGCGACCGAATGGTCAAGAGACGGGGATACCGAATCGAACTCGGAGAAATTGAGTCTGCACTCTATCGACACTCCGACATCTCGGAAGCAGCGGTCGTAGCTACACCAGATGAGACAAACGGTGTCAAGATCACGGCCTTCGTTAGTACCAAGAATGGTGAGCGAATCGGTCTCATCGCGATGAAGCGGTATTGTTCGCAAAACTTGCCGCTGTACATGATCCCCGATAGGTTCAACTATCCGGAGGCGCTGCCGAAGACGTCCACCGACAAGGTTGACTACCAGAAGCTTGCAACCGAGGCGCAATAGGATGGATTTCGATTACACGAGCCTGCAACGGGATTTTCGGGAAGAGATCATCCGCTTCGGCAAGAAGGAACTGTCTCCCGGCGCGCGCGAACGAGACCGCACGCAGCACTTCGATCGCGCCCTTTGGGACAAGTGCGGCGAGATGGGACTCCAGGGCCTGGCTGTGCCCGAAGAGTACGGCGGCATCGGACTCGACCCGCTCTCGACGGCCATCGCACTTGAGGCGTTCGGATACGGTTGTGAGGACGGAGGCCTTGTTTTTTCGGTGTGTGCGCATCTACTCGCGTGCACGATTCCAATTATGAAGTACGGATCCGACGAACAGAAGGCTAAGTACCTGCCGGCTCTTGCTCGCGGCGAGATGATAGCGGTCAACACGATGACCGAGCCGGAGTCTGGCTCAGATGCGTTCACGATGAACACGACGGCCCTGCCTGATGCCGGCGGCTACCGCGTCAACGGCGTGAAGACCTTCAGCTCGAACGGTCCGGTAGCTGACCTCGCGGTGCTCTACGCGGTCACAGATCCAGAGAAGGGTGCACATGGAGGCATCAGTGTCTTTCTTGTCGAGAAAGGAACCCCCGGGTTCTCGCCTGGCCAGAAGTACGAGAAGATGGGCCTGCGCACGTGTCCGATCGGCGAGATGATATTCGACGAGGCGCTACTCCCCGCCGAATCGATGCTCGGTGAGCCGGGCTCTGGAACGGCGATCTTCAACGACTCGATGGCCTGGGAGCGTGTGTGTATCGCCGCGTCACACCTCGGGACGATCAACCGGTTGCTTGACCAAGCAGTGACGTACGCCAGGGTCCGCAAGTCGTCGGGCAAGAAGATTGGTGCTTACCAGGCTGTTTCACACAAGATTGCGGATATGAAGATTGCCCTCGAGTCCGCGCGCTTGCTGGTATACAAAGCGGCCTCTCGACTTGACCGCGCGAGAGACGTGGCGCTGGACGCGTCCATGGTCAAAGTGCTTGTGTCCGAGACGCTGATCAAGGCGGCGATGGACACGCTGCAGATTCATGGCGGGTACGGGTTTATGGCCGAGTACGACGTCGAAAGAACACTTCGGGATTCGATGGGGGGAACGCTCTACTCCGGTACCAACGAGGTCCATCGGAATATCGTGGCGAGATGGCTCGGCGTTGGCTGAGCTAGCCGGCGCCCACCGGTGAGAGCGCGGGGAAGCGGGAACTGGCAAACAGGGTTACATTGAGTGTGCGGATCTCAACGTGCCATCAATACCCCTGCCACCGACCTCCATGCGCTACCCCAATTTCTTCCGCCGATTTACATCGCCCACGCCCCGCGCCGCGGTGATCGCGGGTCTCGTCTTCCTTTTCGGTGTGGGCACTGCTGAGGCGCAGTCCACGCAAGACCCCGTTGCGGCGGACACAAAACCGGTGCCCGAAGAAACGGCCGCCGTCTCGAAACACTCCATGCAGCTGGGAAACGACGAGGTTCGCTACACGGCGACGGCGGCCACGATGCACCTGAAGAACGATGACGGGGATGTCATAGGTAACCTGTTCTACACCGCGTACACGCGCGATGGCGTCGACGTGGAAGACCGACCTGTTTCGTTCATCTACAATGGTGGCCCCGGTTCAGCCAGCATGTGGCTGCACATGGGAGCTTTTGGACCGCAACGCATCGTTGTTAACCCGGACGGACACACACCTCCACCCCCATACAACCTGGCCGAGAATCCCGGAAGCCTGATGGATGTCACCGACATGGTGTTCATCGACCCTATCGGGACCGGATTCAGCAGGCCGGTCGGCAGCGGCGAAGGCAAAGACTTCTGGGGCATCGACGAGGATGCACGATCTTTGACCCAGTTTGTGTCCCAATACATCACACGGAACAAGCGGTGGAACTCACCGAAGTTCCTGATCGGAGAGAGCTACGGGACAACGCGTTCCGCGGTGTTGGCAAACATGCTGCAGAGTCGGGCCGGCATGGATATCAATGGCCTGGTATTGATATCCGCCGTACTGGATTTTGAGACGCTGCGATTCGCCCCGGGGCGAGACATCTCGTACGTCACGTTTTTGCCAACGTACGCCATCACCGCTGCTTATCACGGCTTGGTCGAGATGCCCGACGACCTCGAGGCATGGCTCGACGAAGTCCGTGCGTTCGCAGTTGACGAATATGCGCCCGTCCTTGCTCGCGGTGCCTCTGCGCCACCGGAGGCGGTTGCGGCGGTCCGTCAAAAACTTGCCGGGTACACGGGTCTTTCGGAGGACTACCTCGATCGAGCAGGCCTGCGGGTCACCGCCGGGCAATTCCGTGCAGAGCTTCAGCGCAACGACGGCCAGGTGACGTCACGTCTCGACGCGCGCTATGACGGACCGACCAACGACCTTCTGGATGAATCGGCACCATACGACCCGCAGTCTGCCGCGATTCGGGGCGCGTACACGTCCGCCGTCAACCAGTATCTGCGTGACCACCTGGGGTACGAGACGATAGACGAGTACTTCACCGGTGGCCGCACGCGCAACTGGAACTGGAGTCGCGGCTCTGGAGGTGGCTGGCTCGGTTCGACTAATGTCGCGCCAGACCTTGAGCAGGCGATGATCCGGAATCCCAACCTGAAGGTTCAGGTTGAGAACGGCTATTACGATTTGGCAACGCCGTTCTTCGCGATGGAGTGGACGACCGACCACATGCGCCTGCCCGACGAGCTGCAGGCCAACATCAAGCACAACTACTACGAAGCCGGCCACATGAT
>JANQRN010000107.1 GCA_028284545.1 Rhodothermales bacterium
GATGGCGAATATGAGCAGGCAATCTCCTATGTCGATCAGGCCCTTGGGCTTGAGCCGGACAGTCCAAAGTATCTGCTAAAGGCAGGCGAACTCCTCATGGCTTCCAGTGCGTTTGACCGAGCTATCGACTTACTCGATCGCGTCGTCGGGATGCAGCCGTGGAATCACGCTGCTATGTATTCGCTTGGGCGCGCGCAGTTGAGCGCGGGAATCGCCGCGGGAACCGACACCATCGCGAGATCTGAGCAGTTGCGCGAGGCGCACACAGCGATTGCGCTGGCCGAGGAGTACGCGGTGGAGAATCCGACAAGTTTCCGGCGTCAGGTTGCTTATGCCGATCTGCTTCGTAACGCAGGGCGCTTGGGCGAAGCACTCAGGGCGTATCAGACTTCCGCCGCGCTTCAGCCGGCGGACCTGAACGTGCAAAACAACATCGCAACCCTGTTTGCTCGAATGGGTCAGCCGGGTCGAGCCGAGGTGATCTATCGCCGGATTTTGGCGGCCGATTCGACGCACGCACAGGCCTGGCTGAATCTTGCGCTCCTGGATTTCGGTCGCGGCAACAACGCGGCCGCCATCCGTGCCCTCGCTTCGGCGGAGCGGCATGCAGACGGGCGCTCGGCAATTCTGGAGGCGATCAGTCGCGTGCGGCAGCGTCAGTCGGACTGAGCCGGCTGGGTCGATTGGTAGCGCTCGAAATAGTCGCGAGCCCTTGTCGTGTCACCGAGCGCAAGCTGCAATCGAGCTGTGTTGTAGAGCATCTCGGGTGACTGCGGATCAATGTCTTCTGCGATCCCTAGAGCGGCGTCAGCCCCCGCGATATCTCCCACCCGAAGTGACGCCGCACCAAGTGCGTTGTAAAAGAAGATGTCCCCGGTTCGAGTCGCAGCGTACCTGGCGAGAGCTGCGACCTGATCGTCGTAGTTGGGGCTCGTCAAGGCGAACGAAACCGCCTGGCGCATCAACGATGTGTTGAACGGCTGCCACTGCAGGAGGCTAGAGTACAGCTGCAATACGGTTACCGTGTCTTGATCCGCCTCCGCCATGCGGACGCCCGCGAGGAGTGCCTCAGCACTACCTTTGCGTCGCGTGAACTCCAACACGGCAAGGGAGTCGGCCCAGGACTTTCGTAACCGTGCCTCCAGTAGACTCGCAAACCGGCGGTCAGACTCCTCAGGCGCAACAGCCTTGTCGAACGGATAGCCGCCGACCAGACGCTTGATATTGAGATCCGCAAACGCCTCTGAGATTGGGTCTCCGACGAGGGGAGGCAGGTGGGCTTCGACGGTGCACAGCTCGGGCAGGTCACACATGGCATTAAAGAACGTCTGGGCGATAATCCCGTAGCCCCGAACATTGAGGTGCAGGTGGTCGACGAAGAGATCAGCGCCCTCGACCCCCTGGGCACTGCTAGCAATGATCGCCGCTCGCGTGTCGACGAGTGTGGCGCCCAATTCATCGGCCAACTCGCCGAGGATCTCGTTGATGGCCTCGGGTGCACGGAAACGCAGGTTGTCCCGCTCCTTTGACTCCACAAGCAACCGCCGACGCACGTCAGAATCGACATCCGGCGCACTTGCATCGGCGTACAGATCAAAGGCGTCTTGATTGTCTCCGAGAGGGGGTTGGCCGAGCAGGTTGCTGGCCACAGTGCCGACGAACACTTCAACCCCGGCGTTTCGCAGCACAGAAATTGCGCCTCGCATGTTGTGCTCGAACTGGGTCAGTCCCGCTCGGTAGACGGCGTCATCGAGTTCGATGGTTGCGTTTCCAACGACACGCGCCATGAGGGTACGTTCCTGCGTCTCGGGCTCGGGCGGGTCTGGGGTAAGGGTCCTCTCAAGCAACAGGTACAGCACGCTACGCTTCATGTAAAGGGCAAGTCGTTTGAGCAAAGCGCTGTTGCCAACTCGACCGATCGTCGAGCCGACTCCAAACGCACCGTAGTACTCGTTGTGACCTGCATAGAAGACGAGTGCGTCGGGTTCAAGCTTGAGCGCCTCGCGCGCGAGATCGTGAATCGTGTAGCTGTTCACCGCCGACATTCCGAGGTTTGCCACCTCGACGCTCTTGTCGCTCGTTTGCGCAGACAGCAGGGCCTCCAACTGCGCGGGGAAGGCCTGCGGAAAGCGATACGGAAAACCTGCCGTGGAAGACCCGCCAAGTACCATCACGCGAAACGTGTTCTCGCTCTTCTTCCTGCGCAGGGGGTTAAACGGAACGGCTGGCCGAAAACCACTGAAGTATCGGTCGGCGTACGCCGGGTTCATGACGACGTACGCTTCGCGCGAAGGGACCTCGACGAATGCCTCGCGCTCGTTCGAAAGCACACCGAAGGCCCGCAGCAACAGTTCCACGAGGACCAGAATCACAAACGGCAGAGCCGCGGCGGCCGTGCGGAATGCGGCTCGGCGCAAGCGGCCATCGTCTTGCGCGACAGGTGGGTGCGCGTTACTTTCGTTAGCTGAAAAGGTTTTCATAGGACCCTTCGAAGATAGCCAGAAACGGGACGAGAAGTGGCAGGCAGCGGAACATGGGCTCAACGATAAAGGACGTAGCGCGGCTGGCCGAAGTCTCGATCGCGACGGTCTCCAGGGTACTGAACAAGACGTCTCCGGTAAGCGACGACAAGCGCAGGAGAGTAGAAAAAGCGGTAGAGTACCTCGGCTATTCCCCGAACCCGGCCGCGGTCAGTCTACTCAAGGGCGAGACCGGTGGCATAGGCGTTCTGCTTCCGGCTGTGGGTGGCGAGTTCTTCGCCGAACTGCTTCTCGGGATTGACAACGCGGTGCAGGCGCACGACTACATCCTGATGGTCTCGCCGTCGCACCGTAGTGTCGCTGAGCTCACCGGAGCGATTACCGCCATCGCGCAGCGGGTGGACGGCCTCATCGTGATGGCGCCCGATCTCGGCTCAGACGTAGTAGCAGCGCTCGTGCCGGCCGGGCTTCCGGTGGTCTACGTGAACACGTTGATGGAAGCGGCCGGCGCAGTCGGCATTGGGTTCGATAACTACGGCGGCATGCGCGCGCTGACCGCTCATCTCCTGTCGGCGGGTCACGAGCGCATTGACTTCATTACGGGGCCGCACCAGGGATACGACGCCTCGCAGCGGCTTAAGGGCTTCACCGATGCGTGCAACGAAGCGGGTCCGGGTGCTGTAGCGGTGCGAACTTTCGCTGGCGACTTCACGCTGGGTTCTGGATACAAGGCTACGTGCGATATCCTCGACACGGGGCAGACCCCAACCGCAATTGTAGCAGCGAACGATCTTTCGGCGCAGGGAGCGCTCAGACGTCTGCGCGAAGTTGGCATCCGCGTCCCCCAGGACATCGCACTTGCTGGTTTCGACGACATTCCCAGCGCGCGTTTCATGACTCCGCCGTTGACGACCGTCCACGTTCCGATACGCGAGATCGGCGTAAGCGCCCTGAATACGCTCGTAGATCTCATCAGGAATGGCTCGGAATCCGCTCAGGCCGTTACTCGTATGCTGCCAGCTGAGCTCGTGATACGTGAATCCACCACTGGTTTTGTGACGGAATGAGTCAGGTCCTTTCGTTCTTTCTCTCGCCGTCCCGGCGGATTGTTGGGCACGGCGCTGTGGCATTTGCGGCAGCGGTGCTTTTTAGTGTCCTCCCGAACGCTCCGGTACTTGCACAGAACTGGCAGCTCGTTTTCGAGGATACGTTTGATTCCGGTTCGAGTCCTGACGCCGCCGACTGGAACTTCGACATCGGTGGGAACGGCTGGGGTAACAACGAAGAGCAATACTACACCGACCGTTCGGAGAATGCCCGTCTTGAGGGCGGCAACCTCGTGATCGAAACGCTGAAAGAAGACTTCAGCGGCAGTGCATACACGTCCGCACGGCTGACGACGCGCGGCAAACACGATATCACGTACGGTCGCGTCGAAGTGCGTGCCAAGTTACCCGCCGGGCGAGGCACCTGGCCGGCGATCTGGCTGCTCTACACGGAGAACAAGTACGGTAATGGCAGCTGGCCAGACAACGGCGAAATCGACATCATGGAACACGTCGGATTCGACCAGGGTCGGGTTCACGCAACCATCCATACGGACTCCTACAACGGCGGCGACGGTACGCAGCGCGGAGCGTCGACAGTACCGTCGCCGGATGTGAGCACGGCCTTTCACGTTTACGCGGTCGAATGGGAGCCCAACCAGATTCGCGCTTATGTGGATGATGTGCTGTACTTCACCTACGATCGCGAGTCTGATGACTGGCGCGAGTGGCCCTTTGACCAGGAGTTCCACCTGATTCTGAATACGGCCGTTGGTGGAGATTGGGGCGGGCAGCAGGGGATCGATGACTCGATCTTCCCGCAACGCTTTGAGATCGACTACGTCAGGATTCTCGAGGAGACGGACCAGCTTCCCACCGTTACTCTGGACGGTGTCGAAGACGGCGCCATGTTCTCGGCGGGTGATTCGATTGCAGCCGCGATTGAAGCTGCCGACGCTGATCCCGGACTGGCGTATGTAGAATTGCTTCAGGGGGACGGCGTCCTCGCGAGATCGCAGGCGGCACCATTTGATGCGGTTGTCCGCAACGTTGCTGACGGCTGCTACTCGCTTCGGGCTCGTGCCGTAGACGAAGCGGGATGGGTCAACACTACCGATACAGTCAGCGTCTCAGTCGGATCAGGTTGTGGCCGCTCGCCGTACCTGATGGCGCCAACGCCAATCCCCGGCATCGTTGAAGCCGAGTATTTCGACCTCGGCGGATCCGGCGTCGCCTACCTGGATCTCGAGGCGGCAAATACCGGAGGAGGAATACGGCGAGACGAGGGCGTCGACATCGAGGGGACGTCAGACGATGGCGGGGGATACAACCTCACAAACGTTAGTCGGCGCGACTGGACCGAATACACGGTTGATGTCGCCCTTGCGGGCATCTACGATGTCAACATACGGGTCGCCTCAGAGTCGGGGGGTTCGTTTGAACTCTTCGTCGATGGTGTCACTGCTTTTGGTCAGCTCGATGTACTGCCAACGGGAGGCGATCAGGCTTGGGCCTCAGTCATTAGGCCCGTCGAGCTGTCCGCCGGACAACACATCTTGCGTCTACGTGGTCGCGTTGCCGGTCTGAACATCAATCGTATGGAGTTCACCTACTCGGGACCGACCTCTCTCGATTCGCCGGATGACATAGGCTCCTGGGTAGGCAAGCCGTTTCCGAACCCCGCGACGGGATTTGCGGCTGTCCCGGTGCGGCTTGACGCCGTACAGGATGTGGTTGTCAGCGTCTTCGATGCGCGCGGTCGCCTACTGCGACGCAAGGACTACACAAACATTGCAACAGGTTCGACGCAGGTCAACGTTGATCTCGCAGGTTTAGCCAATGGCGTATACCTGATTTCTGTTGAAAACAGCAGTACGCGAACCACGCATCCGATTACCATTCTACGAAAGTGATGCTACGAGCCGTCGCCGCAGTCCTCACCATTGCCGTTGGCCTGCCGGTCGTCGCATCAGCGCAGTCGTCACGACCCGCCACGCCCGGCTTTGACATCCTCGTATTCTCGAGGACGGAGGGGTTCCGACATGCGTCAATTGCCGACGGCTTGTCCGCGCTCACGGCTCTCGGCGACGCCAACAATTTCACGGTCACGTCGACCGAGGACGACGCTTTCTTCGTCAACAACGACCTGTCTCAATTCAAAGTCATCGTCTTTCTCAGTACAACGGGAGATGTGCTGGATAGTGACGAGGAATCGGCGTTCGAGGACTACATCCGTTCGGGCGGGGGATTTGTTGGTATCCACGCCGCGGCTGATACCGAATACAACTGGTCGTGGTACGGCGGACTAGTTGGCGCCTACTTTGCCTCTCATCCTCCGGGTACGCCGACCGCGTCCGTCAAGGTCGTCGACCGCGTTCATCCTGCGACAAGCACTCTGCCGGAACTGTGGGTCCGCACTGATGAGTGGTACAACTATCAGACGAATCCGCGTGGAGACGTGCATGTGCTGATGACGCTCGACGAATCAACCTATTCCGGTGGTACGATGGGTGGCGACCATCCTATCGCTTGGTGCCACGAATATGAGGGCGGTCGGGCATTTTACACGGGCGGTGGGCACACGTCGGCGGCGTTTGACGAACCGGACTTTCGTACGCACCTGCTCAACGGGATCCTGTATGCTGCGGGGGTAGTGGAGGGCGACTGCGGCGCCACCGTCGACGCAAACTTTGAGAAGGCAACCCTCGATGACGACCCACAGAACCCGATGGCACTCGAGGTGGCCCAGGACGGTCGCGTGTTTTTCGTCGAACGTGCTGGTCGGTTGCGGGTGTACTCGCCAACGACTGGAACGACGACAACGGCTGCCACGCTCAACGTGGCTACCTCGAATGAAGACGGCCTGCTCGGGATTGCCCTGGATCCGGACTTTGCCACGAACGATTGGATTTATCTCTTCTATTCGCCTGCTGGCGGGATCGCAAAGCAACACGTTTCCAGATTTGAGATGAACGGTGATGCGTTGGACTTGTCGAGCGAGGTTGTGCTACTCGAGATTCCTACGCAGCGCAATCAGTGTTGCCATTCTGCCGGCGAGCTGGAGTTTGACGGCAACGGAAATCTTTACGTCGCCACCGGGGACAACACCAACCCCTTTGAGTCACAGGGGTTTGCTCCGATTGACGAACGAGCGGGTCGCAGTGCCTGGGATGCCCAGGGCACGTCCGGGAATGCCGGTGACCTTCGCGGGAAGATTTTGCGAATAACCCCACAGCCTGACGGCTCGTACACGATTCCGGCGGGCAACCTCTTTCCAAGCGATGGCAGCGCCGGGCTGCCAGAGATATATGTGATGGGTGTTCGCAACCCGTTTCGTTTCAGCATTGACCCTTATAGCGGTTACCTGTACTGGGGGGACGTCGGGCCGGACGCCTCCGGCGCAAACGCTGACCGCGGGCCAGCCGGTGTCGACGAATGGAACCAGGCCCGCGCGGCCGGCAATTTCGGATGGCCCTACTGCATTGGCCCGAACCGTGCGTATCGCGATTACAACTTCGCAACGCAGACCTCGGGTGCAACGTTTGACTGCGCTGCTCCACAAAACGACTCACCAAACAACACAGGGCCGCAGATGCTTCCGGGGGCAACCGGTGCGTGGCTTTGGTATCCGTACGGGCAATCTGTCGACTGGCCACAGATTCAGACTGGGAATGGGCGGACGGCCATGGGCGGACCGACGTACGTCTTCGATGACTCCGAGGCGTCTGACGTGCGGTTTCCCGAATACTATGATCGCTCATTAATACTCTACGAGTGGTCGCGAAGCTATTTGATGGAAGCCCGGCTGGATGCCGCTGGCGAAGTTCTGAATCTGCAGCCGTTCCTTGGCGGATTCGGTTTCAAGCGCCCGATATCCATGAAATACGGACCCGACGGTGCGCTCTACCTGCTGGAGTGGGGGACAGGATTTAGCGGCAACAACAACGACGCATCGCTTGTCCGCATCGAGTATCGACGCGGTTCGCGGAGCCCGGTGGTGTTTGCTTCGGCCGACGTTCAGGGTGGGCCGGTACCACTTACGGTTCAGTTCTCGTCTAGCGGTACGTTTGACCCGGACCCCGGCGACGTGCTCACCTACTCGTGGGATTTCGACGGTGACACGAACGAGGACTCGGCAGATCCAAACCCGACACACACATACACTGTCGAGGGCACGTTCACCGCGGTGCTGACAGTGACCGACTCAGACGCCAACAGCACTGCAGCCTCGGTATTGATCACGGCCGGAAACACTGCGCCGACGGTAACCGTCTTGGCGCCGCTTGACCGTGGGAGGTTCGACTGGGGCGACAGTGTACGTTTTGTAGTGCGCGTTGAAGACCCGGAGGACGGATCCACGCAGAATGGAGGCATTGACTGCGCCGATGTGACCGTCACGCTACAGCTCGGTCCGGATCTTCAGGGAGGCCCAACCGAGCAGCTCGCCGGATGCGATGGCGTATTCGAAACGGCGTCACGCGGCGACGCCGGTAACGCATTTCACCTGGTCGAAGCGGCGTACACCGACGCGGGTGGGCTCGCTGGAGAAGGTTCTGCATCGCTTTTTCCCAAGCGGCTGGAGGTCGAGTTCTTTGACGAAACCGGCGGTGTCCAGGTCGAGCCGACCGCCGACATTGAGGGCGGCGGCCAGAACATCGGCTTTATCGAGGATGGAGACTGGATTTCGTTTCGCGACGTCCGGCTGGAAGGCCTGACATGGGCGACATATCGAGTCGCTTCGGCCGGCCCGGGCGGGATTATCGAAATGCGGGCAGGTGCGACCAATGGAGTCTTGCTCGGAACCGCTGTTGTTGAACCGACGGGTAACTGGCAGCTGTATCGCGATGTAACCGCGCCAATTGACGACCCCGGAGGGGTATTCGATCTGTTCCTCGTGTTTCGAGCGACGGCCGGCACCGGCGGACTCTTCAACGTCAACTGGATCGACTTCTTCGGCCGGGGGATCGCCGAGGCAAGCACTGACGACGGACGCGGACTGTTCGCGAAGTACTACACCGATCTCGACTTCGCGGGTCGACAGGTAACCCGCACGGATCCCGAGATCAACTTCAACTGGGGTGATGGCGCTCCCTTCCAGGTTATTGGTTCGGACGACTTCAGCGTCCGCTGGGCGGGCTTTGTCGAGACGGAGTTTGATGAACCGTACACGTTCTATGCCCGCACAAGCGACGGCGTCCGGGTTGTCCTGGACGACTCGCTAATCATTGATCGCTGGCGGAACCAGTTCACCCGCGAGACCGCGAGCGGGGCTATCGAGTTGACGTCCGGCCGCAAGTATCCGATTGTAGTTGACTACTACGAGGGGAGCGGTGAGGCTCAGGCCCACGTGTTCTGGTCGAGCCCGTCGACGTCCAAGGAAATTGTCCCGGCATGGGCGCTAACGCCGGACAGCATGTCGACAGTGTCGGTCGAAGACCCTGCCGTGCCCGCGGAAGGGATCGTCGAGGCACTGTATCCGAATCCGGTAGGCGACGTCTTGACCATCGAGATGAGGCTGGAAACGCCCGGCCCCGTGACCATCGAGCTCGTGGATCTCGTGGGGCGCCGAAGGCTCCTCCTGGCCGACTCAACGCGGCCGTCCGGGCCGCACCGGATGGATTTTGACCTCTCTGACCTGGCCAGCGGGACATACTTTGTTCGCGTGTCAACCGACGGAACGGCCTTTTCGCGGGTGGTTTCGGTCGTCAGGTAGGGTCGTTCGCGCATCGCTGGGCGGCGATTCGTGCTGTTGCTGCTTCCCGGGGCGTTTCGTATGTTGACCCGGTCGTGAAAACCTTTTCATAGAAGCGCTTCCCCGTTCAAACGCGGATTGCGGGAAAGGTAGGCACACGCCAACCGCCCGTACGCGGGCTGCCCGATACGACGGCGCACAACAATTCCGATGGAGGATTACATGAGATCAAAGGTTACTGTGGCCGCGCTCGCGACCGTTTGGCTCTTGGGGGGTCTGATGACCGTCCAGAGTTCGACGGCGCAGGAGCTCGGCGACGAGTTCATTTTCTTTGTCAACGGCCCGAACGTGCTGATTCCGGAGATTGACCCAGAGGTCGTTAATGATCCGCTGGACCCGACCAACAAGGTCGCCAAGTTCGCGGACGCCGACTGGAGTCATACCGGTTTCCGCTGGGCGCGTGACATGGGTATTGACATGACGGCGAACGCCGGCGGCACAGGTACTGGCGACACGCTCTACCTGCGTATCCTGTCTGAGCCTGCAAACGCTGGTCAGAACATCTCGGTGATCTTCACTGACAAGACCGACGATAGCGCAGCTTCACGGGAAGACATTGAAGCCGGTACTGCAACCGCTGATCACGAGTTTCGTGCGATCTGGCCTTTCCCGGCGTGGCTCCACGACGGTCAGTGGCATGATCTAGCGATCGCAATGCCGCCGGCAACGTTGGCTGACCTGAACGCGGCCCGAGATGCCAGCGCGCTGGACTCGCTTGCTACGCTCTGGGACTACCAGGGTGGCTGGTCGAACGGTGGTTACGGTATTGGCCCGACATGGGGCACGGATCCGGCGACAGACCTGCTGTGGCGCGAATTCGAGTGGGACGCCGTGAAAACTTTCGGCATCATTCTGGACAACGCAGAGGCCGGCGGCAACATCTACTATGATGATGTCTACATCGCCAATTCCCGGCTTGACCTGTCGGTTGCCTCTGATCCTGCGGGACCGATGACCGCGATCACGGTTGCCGCTGACGGTGGCGACAACCTGGTCTCCTGGACGCATGACGCGGCCTTTGGCGGGTACAACATCTATTCGTCAGAGAGCGCGATCACTGACGTAACGGCGGATGGCGTCTCCTTGCTGGGTTCGGTTGCGTTCAACGCGTCGGCGTTCGAGTTCCGGCACACGGTTGAGATCCCGCACCCGAGCCTCTCGCCGCTGCCCGTGTACTATGCGGTCACCAGCCTGAGCCAGTTTGGCGTCGAGAATCAGGACATTGCTGCGAGTGCAGGGTCAGTTGAGAATGCCGGCCTGGCAGAAGCACCGTTCATCCTGGAGCTGTTCCCGGATGAAGCGGACACTATCTTCGACAACCTGTCGAATGGCATCGCATCAAACGAGGGCTTCCCGAACATCGCCCCGTTTGTGGCGAATGCAGCCAACGGTTTCCAGGAGGGTGGCGGTCCCGCTCCCGATAACGACACCGATCTCTCCGCGCAGTTCTGGGTCGGCTATACGGATGCTCCTGAGCTGTTCGTCTATGCCGAGGTGCTCGACGACTCGATCGTGTTGTCACCCGAAGCAGAGAACGGTGGTACGGCGTGGCAGTGGGACAGCATTGAGATCGGCTGGGGATCGTACGATGTACGTGACGCCGGTGGGTCTCTTCTCGGTGGTTCCCCGCACCAGGGGTACGAACGCGAGTCTGCTCCTGACTACCAGTTCCGCTTTGCAGGATTCCAGGACGCAACGGGCGCTCTCGTGCGTACCGAGACGTTCAGCAACACGCAGTTCAACGGACTCGAAGGTCCTGTGGTTGGTGGTGCTACGGTCATCGAGCTGATGGACGACGGTTCCGGTAATACGATCGGTTGGAAGATGCTCGCGCTCATGCCGCTTGACGCCATTGCCGTCGACGGTACAGATGACGTGGTTATCACACCTCCCGCGAGCGACGAGTTGCTGCTGGTTCCCATGAACCTTGCGGTCAACGACGCCGACGGAGCGGGCAACACCCGTTCGCATCAGATCCTGACGACCAAGCGTGCGAACGCTGACGGAAACTGGTGGAACACGCCTGCGCAGTGGACAACCGTTGCTATGGTTGGTCGCGCGTTGGCCGTGAACAATGAGCTGGTATCTGATGTCGCTGAAGAGTTCCGACTCGAGGCAAACTATCCGAACCCGTTCAGTGGCGAGACGACCTTCCGGTTTGCGCTGCCCTCTCCTGAAGACGTGACCGTCGAGGTCTACGACATTCTGGGACGACGTGTTGATCGCCTCATTGACAATGAGACGATGCGCGCCGGCGTTCACCGCGTCACGTTCGACGGTACGGGCCTTGCGTCCGGTACCTACTTCTACCGCATCTGGGCCGGCGACGAGCTGGTGCAGACGCGTCAGATGATGTTGATCAAGTAGTTCTCCTAATCGGCACGGACGTGTTGGTGCGCGTCCGTGCCGATGTTGTGCGACCCATACGGCTCCGCCGCAGGTACAGTGCGCTCCTGTTTTGGCGGAGCCGGTCGGGTCAGTCTCATACCCCGCTTCAAAGATGCCGCAACTCACCTCCCGCCTCGGTCGAGGCCTGCGTGTCTGCCTGCTGCTTTCTCTTCTGCTCGCCCCCGTATTGACCGTCACCGCGAGCGACGCTCCGGTCGTTACGGGCCCGACTGGAAAAATCGCTGGTCGAGTTCTGGACGGCGCGACGGGTGAACCGCTGCCCGGCGCCAACGTTGCGATCGTAGGCACTACGCAGGGCACGGCCGCAGATGTGGACGGGTACTACTATATCCTCAACGTGAAGCCGGGCACCTACTCGGTTCGTGCTTCGCTGATCGGTTTCGCCGCCGTCACGGTTGAGGAAGTGAAAGTCATCCCCGACAAAACGACGACCGTCGATTTTTCACTGTCGGAGGAGATCCTCGAAGGAGAGGAGATCATCATTACAGCGGAGCGCCCGATTGTGCAGGTGGACCGCACGACCACTACTTCGGTTGTAGATGCTGAGCAGATCTCAGCACTTCCAGTCACCAACATCGGTGAGATCGTCAACCTGCAGGCGGGCGTTGTTGACGGGCACTTTCGCGGTGGGCGAACCGGTGAGGTTTCTTATCTCGTCAACGGTGTCCCGATTACCAACGCCTTTAGCTCCGACCCCTCGTTCGAGATCGAGTCGAACATGGTCTCCTCGCTTGAGGTCATATCCGGGGTCTTCAACGCCGAGTACGGACAGGCGACTTCGGGCGTTATCAATGTTATAACGAAGGACGTTCCAAGTGAATGGTCCGGCTCCTTCCTTGGATACGTTGGTGCGATCGCGTCAGACAAGAAGCTTGAGTTTGTTCGACGCGACGTCGCTGCTGGCTCCGGGCTGTCGGCAGACGACTTTTCAACAGAGTTTGTCTCGTATCTCGACGCCGCCGAGTTTCCGAATCTGATGGACTTCCAGGCAAATCTGGGTGGCCCCGTGATTCGTGACCGCCTTGGTATAAAGGGCTCGGTGCGGTATCTCAATGACAAGTCGCACTTCATTGCCCGTGACCTGTTCTCCCCCGCGGACTCTTCCTTTACGTCGCGAACCAACTCGGCAGGTCTGCCCGTCACAACTCTTGGCATCACCAACCCCGACGAGCGCGATGGTTGGCTTCTCGAGTCGACGGGCAGCGGCGACTTTGTTTCCGCAAACTCCACCGAACGGATCTCGGTTAATGGCACCGTCAATTTGGCGATCTCCAACCGTTTGAAGCTCGACTACAACGTCTTCATCCAGGACGGTGAGTTCACGCCGTACTCCCACAGCCGCAAGTACGTCCCGCGCGGCGTGAATACGACGAAGTTTTTCAATCAGACACACATAGCCGGACTCACGTTCACCGTCGGTAACAACGCGTTTGGCAACCTGTCGTACAGTTACCTGAGGGATCTCACAGACGTAAGTCTGTACGATTCGCCGACGGATCTTCGCTACGCCTCAGGAGAGTTGAATTCTCTTCAGGGAGCGAACGCATTCTCGGTCGCGGGCAACGACCTTTTTACGGTCGACCAGAAGACCGTCACACACACAATCGTCGCGGATTACTCCCAGCAGCTTAACCGTGTGCATCTGGCCAAGGTCGGCGTGCAGGCGAGACTGCATACGCTCGACAATTTTGGGTTCGGCATCGAGCGGTCTTTCCGGACGGGCAACCTGCCCCAGGCCTCTCCTGATCCGTTCGCTGACAATCTCCTGAAAGCAAATCCGAAAGAGTTCTCGGCCTACGTGCAGGACAAGATGGAGTTCACTGGCCTGATCGTTAATGCCGGTTTGCGGTTCGACTACTTCGAACCCGACTATCTCATCCCGAGGGATTGGTCACAGGCTGAGGCCGCTGAGATTCCGGATCCGGCCAACCCTAGCACGATGATCTCGAACCGACGCTCTGCTGACACTGAGATGCAGCTGAGTCCGCGGCTAGGGATCGCATTCCCGATTTCAGCAACCGGCGTCATGCGATTCTCGGCCGGACTGTTCTTCCAGATTCCGCAGCTGAGTCTGCTGTACACGAATCCGGAATACGAGATCAATCCGCAGTCTTCTGCGAATACGTTTGGCAACGCCGGTATATCACCCGAGCGCACGCTTGCGTTTGAGGTGGGTCTGCAGCAGGGATTGACCGAGACGCTGGGAACGGAGGTCACAATTTTTGCCAAAGACGTTCGCAACCTCACGGGTCAGGAGATTCTGCGTAATCCTAACGGTGACTTCGCGATCCGGTGGATCAACCGGGACTACGGTACGATCCGTGGACTGACGCTGTCGATGTTCCAGCGCGGTGGCGGCACGTTGGACTGGACGCTCGACTACACGCTGCAGTTTGCGGAGGGAACCTCCTCTAGCCCGGGCGAGGCCTTTGGGCGGCAGCAGGCGGGGCTTGACGAGATCCTCTCGCTTGTACGGCTCGACTGGGACAGGCGTCACGTAGTCAACAACACGCTAACGCTCAAGCCGTTCACTGGCTTCTCGCTGACGGTTATCAATACGCTGCAGTCAGGTGCTCCCTATACGACGGTTCGTGACTTCGTCCGATCCAACGTCAAAAACAATGCGGTTCGCCCCCTGGTCTACTCTACAGACCTCCGTGCGTACTACGCACCGCCGATCGGAGATCGAAAGCTTCAGGTGTTCGCGCAGGTCCAGAACCTGACGGACTCAGAGCGCCAGTTTGGTGTCTACGAGAACACCGGACTAGCGGATGAGTCCGTTGATCTGGAGTTGCTGAGGCGAACCGATTTTCAGGTTGGCGGTGTGAATTCGCTTGATGAGTTCTTCTTCCGCCAGGAATTCTTCGGTGCGCCGCGAAAGGTCAGCATCGGACTGAGTTATTCATTCTAGCTACATCGATGGACGTGCCAGCATCAAGGGCTTATACGAAATTGCGTAGCGTGATAAGGTCGATCGCTTCGGTTCTCTTAGTGATGGCGCTGTTCAGCGCTAACAGTGCGCTGGGGCAGTCGGCCATACCCGAGAATGTCCGGGGGAACGAAGCGTGGATCGCTCGCGGCATTCTCGACGGCAACCTTATCGAGACCAACTTTCGGAATCACGGCGAGCTCTCCAGATGGAACGACCTCCCCTGGGGCATATGGCCGCGAGGCGTCGGCGGTCGGCACGTTGATGGCGTCGGAATGATGATCGCCGCGCAGGTGCCGGGCGAGAGAGAGAAGTGGCAGCAGTTCTATCCGGGGCAAGCTGACACGACACTCAACCCAGTAATCCTGACGTACCGCGAAGCCGGAAAACGAACCGGCCCCTCGGGTGAGTTGTGGGGATGGCTGCCGCTTACCGGCTTCCACAACCAGAATCGATTTGATCCGATCACTGGTGCTCGCGAGCCAGTCCCCGCACTTAGTGATGATGCAACCTCCTGGCCCGACTTCTGGCCTGACCGGCTCGACAATCCTGATGATCCGGGCTGGGCGGGCAACTGGAATGGCTTCTTTGGCAGGGGAGTCTTCAACGCTGATCTCGAAAGCTTCTACGTCGTCGATGACCATTCCGACCAGGAGTACGCCATTGACACGACGCTGGGGACGCCCAATTCGGAGTACGGAGTTTTCTACCCCTCGCCCGGCGACTCTACGATGGGTGGGCTTGGTCTTCAAACCCAGGTCAGGATTTTCCAGTGGGCCAACATTCTTGCAGAGGATGTCATGTTCATCCTTTATCGCGTAACGAACGTTGGCGAAACCAATCACGATCGACTCTACTTCACCCAGATCAACGACTACGGATTGGGCAACGAAGAGGGTGACGAGAACGCGGCGTTTGACCCGCAGCAGGACGTTGCGTACGGCTGGGACCAGGACGGGATTGGAACGCGGGCAACGGGCGGATCCTATGCGCTAGGCTATACAGGATTCGCCTTCCTGGAAAGTCCCGCGCGAGCGTTCGACGGGCTTGACAACGACGAAGACGGCATCACCGACGAGTCTCGATTTGACGGACCTGGTATGCTAATCGAAGGTGAGGATGCCATCCTTCTTGCTGCGGCTGGCCGATATGATGTGACGAGGTTCGAGATATTCAACGGCCCAATCGCCGAGCGGCCGGCCACGCAGGCCGGCAGATGGTGGACGGGAGACGAGAACATGGACTGGGTCGGATTCTCCGACGACAACGGGAATGGCGTTTGGGATCAGGGCGAGTCTGTCAACAACGATGTGGGGCAGGACGGCCTCGGTCCGTTTGACTTCGGTTATCCGGGTCCCGATACGGGCGAAACGGACGGCATCCCTTCACGGGGTGAACCAAACTTCGATGAACTGGACGTCGACGAGTCTGATCAGGTGGGTCTCACGGGCTATGACCTGAATACGCGACCGTTCTACGAAAACGGAAATAACCTTCGAGACGACTCGTGGTTGTGGGATCGTGTCTTCAACTTCTCGCTCTTCCCGCTGGGCACGCCGCCCGCGGCGTTCGCGGCCGACATCGAGCCGTTCCTGGTGTTCGTCTCTGGTCCAATCGGACTGCGGCCAAACAGCACGGACTTCTTCTCGACCGCCTGGGTGTTCGGCGCTGACGAAACAGACTTTTTCAAGAACCGGCGCACGGTGCAGAGCATCTTCAACGCAGACTACAGCTTTGCTCAGCCACCCTTCCTGCCGAAACTGGCCGCAGTGCCGGGCGATGGCCGTGTCACGCTAAGCTGGGACACGACGTCTGTCGTGAGCTTCGACCGTTTCACGCAGGAGTTCGACTTCCAGGGATACAAGCTTTATCGCGGTACCGATCCGCTGTTTACGGATTCCAGGTCCATCACGAATATCGATGGGACCCCGACGTTCTTCAGGCCCATTGCGCAGTGGGATCTTGACGACGGCATCAACGGGCCCATAACCGTGCTGGACGGGGAGGGAGTGTATAATCTTGGGGAGGACACCGGGCTCGACTTCTTCTATATAGACGACGATGTAACCAACGGTATCACCTACTACTACGCTCTGGTGGCTTACGATCGCGGGTTTGGCGATCCGAATGATCCGAGCTCCGAAGCGATCGACCCGCAGGAGAATACCTTCAACGTCAGTGTCACGCAGGCTGGTAACCTCGTTGGGGTTTCACAGAATGCTGCCGTCGTGACGCCGCGGTCACTTCCGGTTGGATTCGTTGCCGGTGGTGCAAACGAAGACCTATCTGCACCGACCGTTGGGCGAGGGACGGGGTCACTTGGCCTAGACGTTGTGGACGAGGATGCAGTGGTTGAGGACAACGTGTACCAGGTCCGGTTCTTCTCCGAGTATCTCAGGGAGGGTTCCAACCTGTATGAGACTACCGGGTACGAACTCTTGAACGTTACGTCGGGAGCGACGCTTATCAGCAAGACTCCACTTGTAGAGGCAACGCCGCTGACCGACGGATTCTCGGTCGAGATTAGCAACGTCAACACGTTTACGCGCATTACCGAAGAGACAGGTTACGTAGCAAACATTGGCAGTCCGAACGAGGTCATCAGCACCAACCCGGCTGAGCTGGACGGGTACTCGACCAACTGGGCTATCGAGGTTATTGACGACTCAACGACTTCGTTTGCGCAATCGTCTGACAACTACGAGCTCCGGTGGGTCAATGCTAACGACTCGACCTACCGGCCGCCGCGCGTTTTTGGGTTCCTGCGTGAGGACGTTCCCTTCTTTGGCGTCAATACCACTACCAATGAGACAACGGAACTCCTGATCGAAGACATCAACGAATCAGGCGTGCTTGATCCGGGTGATGACATCATTATCTCTGAGCGCGAAGGCTCCCAGCCCCGACGCTTCCGGCATCGCGTCAGGATTATCGATGACGGCTCCGGTACGTCGGTTGCACCCTCTCCCGGACAGGTGCTCCGGATCAGCGTCAACCGTCCGTTCTTCGAGGGAGACATGTTCCAGTTCACCGTTCGGTCCTCTGCGATTGACGCGGATTTGGCGCGATCGGAGATGGATCGCATCGCGGTAGTCCCGAACCCTTACGTCGGCGCGAGTGAATTTGAGCCCCGGACACAGTTGGAGGGTAGAGGAGAGCGTCGCGTCCAGTTCATACACCTTCCGCCGCGCTGCACGATCAAGATCTTCAACATCCGCGGCGAGCTGATTCGTGTTATCGAGCACGACGGCGTCCGCACCGATGGCTCCGAATACTGGGATCTGAAGACTAGTGGTCAACAGGATGTCGCGTACGGCGTGTACATCTTTCACGTCGAGGCCCCTGGGATCGGCGAACACATTGGCAAATTCGCACTGGTCAAGTAAACGGCTGACACATGAGAATCGCAGTGAAATCGATTTTGCGACGCGCGCTCTCGACGCCGCTACTGGCCGGAGCCGTGCTGGTTGTAGGTATGTCAGTGCCCGACATGGCAAGCGCCCAGAGTCGTTCGGGTACGACCGCCGCCACTTTCTTGACTATCGGGACGGGGGCCAAGGGGCAATCCGTTGGCAACGCGTACACGGCCCATGCCCGTGGAGCTGACGCCCTGTTCTGGAATCCTGCAGGTGCATCCCGGCCGTACGCCGACACGCATCTGGCCGGGGCCTTCTTCACGCATCACGAGTGGCTGGCGGACATCAACTACAACGCGGCCGCAGTGACGATCCCGGTTGGTTCGTCGGTTGTCGGGCTCAGCCTTGCGTCGGTCGACTACGGCCGGATGCTGGTGCGGACTGTGCAGCTACCAGAGGGCACAGGTGAGACGTTCGGCTCGAGCGATCTCAGCCTTGGTCTTACCTATGCGCGACCCCTGACGCAGTCATTCTACTTTGGCGGAACGGTCAAGTACATTCGACAGAGCATCAGGGATAACTCTGCTTCCACGATCGCGTTTGACTTCGGGTTTGTCCTGGAAACCAACTATCTGAACGGGCTCGAAGTCGCGGCCTCGATCCAGAACTTTGGCGGCAAGATGCAGATGGCGGGTCTCAACGGTCAGATCTTCGTTGATGTCGATCCGAACAGCTCCGGCAACAACGACAACATCCCTGCCCGCCTGGAAATGGGCAGCTGGGACCTGCCGTTGTCTTTTCGGTTCGGAGTTGCAATCCCAATAGTGAAGCTCAACAACGTCGAGCTGCTCGCGTTTGGCGACGCAAACCAGACCAACGACAACAACCTCAACAGCGACTTCGGCGGTGCGCTCCGATTTGGCAACCGAACGTTCAATCTGGACATGAGAGCCGGCTATCGGGATGCGTTTCTCGATAACGTCGATAGCCACCTTACCTACGGTGCCGGCCTCGATATCAGGGTGTCGTCAGTCCGCTTTGGGTTTGACTTCGCATACGTCCCCTATGAGTTGCTTGGCAACACTCGACTCATTGACTTCCGCGTCTACTATTGACTCTCGGCGAAGGGCGCGGCACTCGCTAGTCTGCCTGGTCTGTGTTGTGTTCGTTGTGGGCTGTCGGCCTCCCACACCAACTCAGGAGAGCACCGGCGATGGATGGCAGCTCGTGTGGTCAGATGAGTTTGATTACGACGGTCTCCCGGATTCTTCCAAGTGGAGCTACGCCGTTGGAGACCATGGCTGGGGTAACGACGAACTCCAGTTCTATACCGACGGCCGTCTCGAGAACGCCAGTGTAGCAGACGGGAGTCTCCGCATTACAGCGGTTCGGGAGGAATTCAGCGGTCGGCAATTCACGTCCGCCCGACTCCGGACGCACGGCAAGGGAGATTGGCAGTACGGCCGAATCGAAGTCCGCGCCAAGTTGCCGGAAGCCGTCGGGACATGGCCTGCGATCTGGATGATGCCCTCTGGTTGGGAGTTCTCGGACGGCGGCTGGCCGCGGATAGGAGAGATCGACATCATGGAGCACGTCGGCTTCGACCCGGGCGTCATTCACGCTTCCGTTCATACCGAGAAGTACTACTGGCGGATCGGGACTCAGCGGACCGATACGATACGAGTTGATGATCCGTTTGGTGAGTTTCACGTATATGCGCTCGAATGGACCGCGAACGAGCTACGCGCGTACGTTGACGGCGAAGAGTTTTTCAAATTCGAGAATGAAGGCCTGGGGCCACCAACATGGCCGTTCGACAAACCGTTTTCGCTCATCTTGAATATCGCGGTGGGTGGCGCATGGGGCGGGCAACAAGGAGTGGACGACAACGCGTTTCCGCAGATCATGGAAGTCGACTACGTAAGGGTTTTCCAGTGACGTTGTCGCGCTTCCTGTTTGCCGTTTTCGTCGTCGCGGGCTGCGGACAGCAACAGACCGTTGATGAGCCGGTCGTCGTGGCTTCGGTCGACGGCCTGTCAATCACTGAGGACTACTTCCAGCAGACGTATGTCGACTACCTGATATCCGCCGGCACAAACGACACCCCCGCGGCACGGTACGCGCACCTCGATAATCTCATCGATATCGCACTTCTTTCGCGCGAGGCTGTGGCGGTCGGCCTCGATCGCGACAGCAGCATGTTGGCTATGCGTGAGCGTGAGCGGAAGAAGGCGCTCGGCGGTGCCTTTTTCGATCGCGCGTTCCTGCAAACGCTGCCCGAATTGACGGAGGCAGAGGAGCGCCGAGCCTTTCTGCTTTCGAAGGAGCAACGCATCGTTCGCCAGTTGTTCTATCGGAACGGAGCCGCCGCCGCCGCCGCGTACGCACGGATTTTTGGAGGCAAGAGTTTTCTCGAGGAAGCTCGCGATACCTACGGCCTTACCGCAATCGACTCCTCGGCTGGTTTGCTGGGGGTCGTGAAATACTATCAGCTGGAAGCCGCTTTTGCCGAAGCTGCGTTCTCCTTGCCTGTCGACTCTATCTCGCGGCCGATCCGCACGCGCTACGGCTATCATATCCTGCGCGTTGATGACATCATCCGAACTCCTCTCGTCACGGAGTCGGAGTTTCAGACTGCTCGTGGCGGGATAGCCAGTAAATACCGATTGCACCTTAGAATGCGAGAAGGCGACGCCTTTGTTCGCAACTTCATGGAGGCCCGCAAGATCGTCGTCGACCCAGACGGGATCGCCCTGCTGGCGCGCGCGATAAAGGAGTTGGAGAATAGCGTCGAGCCGCAGGCCGTTGAGGTGCAGCCGCAACTGGAGATGGCCGTGTTGAACCTGTCCGACATATACGACAATCTCCAGCCATCGACGCCGCTTGCCACATACACGTTTGAGGGCGAAGAGCACGTGTTCACGGCTGCCGACTATCACTTCTGGCTGCCGGACCTACCGTTCCAGGAAGCAAGCTTGCGGACGGCGGCGTCGGTTGGGCGCGCACTGCGCAACGAGATCTTCGGCAATGCCGGCGCGAGCCTTTCGCAGGCCGAAAAAGAAGTGGCTGAAATCGAGGTTGAGAACGCGATGCGGTTGAAACTGTCCGGGTCAATGCGCACGCTGCTAAGGTCAGAAAGCGACGCTGCGCCAACGGAACAGGAGCTGCGGGATGCATTTGATCGCTCCGGTTTTGGCCGTACGAAGCGATACGAAGCCACCTACTGGACTATTCCGTTCGCATCAAAGGAGGAAGCGGAGTCGGCAGCGGCGCAGATTCGAAGTCGACCGAGTGTTGCCCGGTCGCTTCCAGGGTTCGAGGAGCATGAGCGAGTTGACTTGAATCAGCGGCAAGACCTTTTTCGGCCGCTGACTGCCGCTGTGCTCGGCGAAGTCGCGGTGACGGGCGATGGGACGAACATGTGGTATGCCTTCTCGGTCGAACAGCGGCGCGAGCTCTCGACAGACTTCGAGGATGTACGCGACCAGTTTGAGCAAGCGATCCGCCCGCTCGTTCCGGAATATCGGCTTATCAAGCAGCTCAGGTCACGAGCAACCATTGAGGTGGATACGCAGGCGTTCGAGTCGCTGATGGGATAGCGCACAAGACCGGCAAGGGGTACCCGGGGTGGGACTCGAACCCACACGACATCGCTGTCAACGGTGTTTGAGACCGTAGCGTCTACCAATTCCGCCACCCGGGCTGGTGTTGCGGCCTTCAAAAATACTCGCGCAGGGGCCGGCAAGCAACGCGTGCGGCGAGGCCGCGTATCCCGAACCATTTGCACCCCAATCGGTTCACATTATCTGAAACGGCACGAGTTTCCCGACGTCGCGAACCCGATAGTTTGATGGTAGCTGTTCGTTGTTCTAGCAAGATCCCGTTGCGCTTGGTGCATGGTATCCGCTCTCCAGTTCAGCTGATGACCGGCGCCGTCGCGGCATGCGCCGTGTTGTTCGTTGCCTTGGCGACGACTCCAGCTGCCGGCGCTCAGGACACGTCGGTTTTTGCGGAGCGCCGCACGGCTCTCATGGAGGCGCTGCCCGACGGCGTTGTGCTGCTCAAGGCACGCGCAGACATCAAGGATTATCGCGAATCGGGTTTCCACCAAGACCTGAATTTCTATTATTTCAGCGGTATCGATAACGTCACGAACGCCATCCTGGCAATCGACGGTATCAACAAAAGCACGCACCTCTTTGTCCCTCCACAGGCTGATCGCTTGACGACGATGGCCGGCACCGTGTTCTCGCGGCAGTCAGGAGCAGCGTCGAGCCTGGGCATTGATGAGGTCGCCTCGTGGGACGAGTTTCCGTCTTTTGTCGATGGCCGAGGTGACGTGCGCCTGTATGTCGCCGGTGAGCTAACCGGCAGCTATTCCACCCCGCCAGGAATTGCGCCCGTCGCGGACAGTGATGTGCTCTGGCTCCACGCCATCGCCTTGCGCTGGCCCGTCGCCAGTATTAAGTCAGCCGCTGAGGTTATCGGGGCGATGCGAGCGATAAAGGGCCCGGTCGAAGTGGCGGCACTACGTCGGGCTGGTGGTGCGAGTACGCAGGCTTTTCTGGCAGCTCTTCAGGGTCTGGGTGACGGCGTTCCGCAACGCGCTGTGGAGGCTGAGGTCATCAAGGCGTGCCTAACGTCTGGCGGCGACGGCATTGCATTCTGGCCATGGATCATGAGCGGCCCCAACAGCGTCTTTCCGATGCCGTTTCGCTCATTTGGCGACTACCGGCACGTGAATCGCATCATGCGTGACGGCGAGTTGGTGCGCATCGATATCGGGTGTGAAGCCGATTTCTACCAGGGCGATGTGGGGCGCACCGTCCCGGTTTCCGGAGTGTTCTCGGATGAGCAGCGAGAAGTCTGGGATCTGTTGGTTGCCGGCTACCGCGGCGGACTGTCCGCAATCAAGGCGGGGACTCCCTGGACGGATGTCACAACTGCGGCGCGGACTGCCGTTGCAGCGGCTGCCGCAGACGGGGAGCTTGCGCCACGCACGCGCCTTGGCCGGGAGGCGTCCGAGTTGTTGACGGACGAGACGGATGCGCGAATGAACTGGCATCACCACGCGGTCGGTCTCTGGGCATCGGAGCCCGCGCCAACGGTACTCGAGGCCGGTATGGTTATCGCTTTTGAACCGATGTTTTCGCTGGGGGGCGCAGGCTACTATCTCGAGGATATGATCCTGGTTACGGACCGTGGATACGAAGTACTGACCCCAGGTCTTCCGTATACGTCCGCCGAGATCGAGGCGGCGGTTAGTCAGTCGATGACGGAAGCGAACTGACCGCTCACCCGAGGACGGCGGCCAGGAGAAACGCGAGCGCGAAGCCCAGCAGCAGCACCAGAAGCGAGTAGATGCTGAACAGAATCCATGACTTGAACAGCGTCTTGAACCATCCCTCGTCGTAGACGCGCCGCATCGCGATCACGAAGTAGATCGGGATGGAGACGCTGAGCCCTGCGGTCACCCATTTCGTGACGTCCATGTCGCGCCCGACGAATGAGAGCAGGACGATAATCGAGAAGATTGCGAACGCGAATGCGTGCGTGTGCAGGCCGAACACAAGATGGTCCGCATAGTAGTGGCGCTCAGCCGGTCGGCCCCGCGACGGAACTCCGCGAATTCGCGCGAACACGCTTCTGATCGGGGTCGTCACCCAGAGAAGGCGCTTGCGCGCGTAGATCGGCTTCAGCAGTAGGGCGAACACCGGCAGCAGCAGGAACATAACCGCGGGCAAGCGACCAATCATGCCGCGCAGGAAGGTCATCCCAGCCTGCATGCGCTCCTCTCGCGTACCGCTGCCCTGGAGGCGCGCCAACGCCGGATTGCGGATCGCCCATTCGGGCAAATTCGTGGAGAAGTTGAACCCGTCGTTGCCCGAGTCATTGCCCGGGAATACCCACTCCGAGGCGGTCGAAAGGTCGCGCGGCTGAACCAGTGAGTCAGGTGGGTACGTGGTGAGTACTTCCTGTTGCCACAAGAAGCGCTGTCGCCTGAGGGCATTGCGCGCCACGCGTGATGCGCGTAGCATGCGCTGCTGATCGAGGGAACGCACAAGTGCCTCTGACGCCGTCGTGTCCTCGGCCACCTGACGCTCCAGGTCGTTGATGCTTTTGTCGAGCGCTGCCACCCCAGTCGAGTCGTCGCGGAGGCGTTTGTTGATGATTTCGTAGCGACTCGAGGCAGTAGCTGTCGTATCCGCTCTGACCCCGCTCATGAGTTGTTCTTCGATTTGGCCGGTCGGATCGATGATCGAAAGCAGAAAGAAGAACAGGAGCGTCGTGCTGAGATACACCCGCAACGGGCGCAGGTAGCGTGAACGCTGCCCTGTTACGTATGCGCGTGTGAGTTCTCCCGGCTTCGTCAGCAGCAGACGGAGCGTCCGCCACAGGCGACCGTCCACGCCGAGTAGCTCTACGGTCGCGTCACGTACGAAATGGTGAACGGGCTGCTGTAGCGGCTGCCGCTTCAGTCCGCAGCGGTGGCAAAACGGACCGTCCAGCGGCGTTCCGCAGTCGTAGCAGGTTTGTGCCTGTTTGTCCAAGTCTTCGCCCGTCATCCTCCGCTCGCTGATGATCCGTCCGAAGATACGAAGGCCTCAATGGTCACGGCTCGACGGTTATCCAATCTGAGTGCAGTAGCGAACGCCTCGCACGGACAAGGTCAACCCTCGGATCAACCAGCGGCCGTGCCGGCTTACCATTCAAAGAGACGCGGACGTCAGCGAAAACGGCCGGCGAGTAGCCATGTACATCCGCGTACCGCGAAGCGATATGGCGCGCGAACTGCTGTATCGTGTCGGGCGACTCCAACATGTTCTTTGCATGCCATAGCTGGAGATGGTCGGCCAGCCGAACAACCTGCGTTGTGTTTTTGCGATCATCCGTCAGCGTAAACACCTGTGAGACGATCTGCTTGTCGCGAAGCATCATACGCCAGGAAAAATAGTGGGCCTCTTGGGTCCAGCTTTGGTCGCCGGGGTACAGGTATTGACGGAGGGGTACCGCAACCTGCACCAGTACGTACAGACCAAGGACGGCCCCGGCTAACGGACGTAGGGGTTCGGATACAGGGTTGGTGGGACGTTCACTTGTCGCCCGGGTGCCGGACAAGAAAGACCCTATGGGCAGTGCTTTCCGAATCCGATTGACAAACTGGGCAAAATCCTCGGGCGGAAAGAACAATGGTAGGGCGGCTAGCGCGAACCACGGAAAAATGCCGATGCTGAATATGTAGTTGTTGCTCAAATGGAAGAAGACGGCGGCCGCTACGGCGAACCAACGCGTTCGTTTCCACAGGAGCAGTGGGGCGATGAGGAGGTCGAAGAAGAGCCCGCCATAAGCAATGAAGTACACCGTCAACTCACTCTGGCTGATGGCCCCGAAGACAGGTAGATCTGCCTTGGCCGCCATCCACATGCGCACCGGCTCCCCGGCGAGCCAGTCGTCGTTGATCTTGGCCAGACCGCCAAAGAAATACACGATGCCGAATTGGAAGCGTAGAAGCATCAGCGGCCAGGCGGGAGCAGTTGCTGATTTACCTACTCTCCCCCAAGCCGAATCAAGAGACCATCTGCGGTTTGCTGGGATGAAGAACAGAATCCCGGCAATCAGAACAATCAAATAGAAGTGGTTCTGAAACGCCGTCTTCTCCGCTAGCAGAATCCAGGCGAATCCCAGACAGAACCCGAGCGTGGCAAACCGATACAGCAGTCCGACCGCGATAAGGAGTGCGAGTACGCCAAGCACCGCGAAGTGGATATACATCCCGTCGCCTGGCCAGACGTTGACCCAGTCGAACCCGAGATACTTGAAGTGGACTTCTGGAAGAACCCAGACATGCTTCACGTTGCCCGTGGTGAACTCGTGTACGATCTCCCAGCACATCAGCAGGCCGAAGGCGATCCGAAAGTAGGCAAGGACGGCGTTGTCGATGCTCTTGTTCACCGCGGGGCGTGCGTTCAGGGTTGGACTATGGGGCCGAGTTGGTCGTATTGTACGCAACCACCGTCAATCCACTCAACGGGTAGCTGAAATGAAACTGGGAGCATTCTCGGTCAGCCTTTCTGTCAAGGACATCAAAGCGTCTCACGCCTTCTACGAGAAACTGGGCTTCACCGTCACAGGCGGCGACGTCGGGCAGAACTGGCTTATCCTTCGCAACGGCGACACAACCATTGGACTGTTCCAGGGGATGTTCGAGAAGAACATCCTCACCTTTAATCCGGGTTGGTCGCAGCAGGCCCAGCCGCTCGATGAGTTCACGGACGTTCGCGAACTCCAGCGCGGCCTCCGCGAGCGCGGCGTCGAGTTGATGCAGGAGGCGGATGAGACGGGCACGGGTCCGGCTAGCATCACGATGCTGGACCCAGACGGTAACCCAATACTGATTGATCAGCACGTCGGAGGGTAGGAGGAGGTTGAGGGTTGAACGTGGAGGAAGAGGGTTGA
>JANQRN010000113.1 GCA_028284545.1 Rhodothermales bacterium
AACCCGCGCCCGTCGCAGTTGGACGCTCGGATCGAGGACTGAGGCCGCTACGGGCTGTGGGTTGCAAACTCCCTAAAGAAGTCGTGACCGTCATCGAGATGGTCGAATCCGAAGATCCAGGCAGTCTCGACGGTGTCCGAGAAGTCCAGGCCGCCGTTTCTGATTGACTCGTTCAGGTAGCGGTCCTTCGCCCCGTTGTAAGTGTTTGCGGTGGCAATTGCTGCTTCCCAGAGCGATCGGAGTCTCGGATCACTGACGTGCTGCTGCCAGTTGATCGCTTTGTCACTTCGAAAGCCCGGCGTGCCGTTGCCTTCCGCGTTGCCGTCTGGAATTTTGTGATACGACGCGGCGTCTTTGACGAACGATAGGTCGGCGGGCGTTGTGACCTCTTCATTCCAGTCGGCGTGCTGGACGATGTGGATTCTGTCTTTCAGGTCAGCGTCGGGCAGGGCTGAAGCAGTTGCGCGGACTACCGCCGCGGAAAAATCTGATTGGCCGCCGTCGGCGATCCAAACGCGACCGCCACGATGGATGGTCGCGACAACAAGACTTGCGACCTTTTCCAAAGCACCTTCATAATCCGCGTGCGCATCCGACCAGCGTTCCCCAAACGCAAGTCCGAGTACATCGTTGGCGGGCACATAGGCTCCACCCTGCGTTCCGTACGCGCCGGCAACAGCATGGTACTGCACCTTCGCGAATCTTGGGTCGGCGAGCATGGTGGCCACGGCTGCGATCGAATGCACGTCATCGACATCTGTCTTGAGGTCGAACTGCGGCAGAAGGAGGTCACGTCGCGCGTCGAACTGGCCGAGGAAACCGGTCGGCTGTACAGATTCTTCAGCGCAGGAACTTGTCAGCAGCGCAACTACCAGGAGACCAAGTGAAGTCGCTTGCCTCATCGGGCTGGCTCGACCGTAAATACTTGCCTGAATACGATTTCCCTGTTCCTGTTCTCAACCCGAACTTCCGTCTCGCCTGCCGGCCCTACATCATCAATCACACCAGGTCCGTATCGGTAGGACTGCCCGCTAATACGACTAAAATCTCTCTCTGAAACGCCGTCGGCATTCTCGACGACTATGAAACCACGCTGAGCGCTACCTTCGACTCTGGCGTTGAACCACACACACGCTTTCTTGCCCTCCTCCAACCTGCTCTCCGCGGGCACCCCACCCGGGCAGTTGTTGTTGACCGTCGCACTTGCAACCAGTGTGCCATCCAAGATCCGAATCGAATTCTCGAGGATTCGTTCGAGCTCAACGATTCGGCTTCTCGCCGTCTCGATAACGTCATCTGTATCCGGTCCAACACGTGGCGATCGAAGTGCAAGCAAGCCCTGCCACTTCTCAACCTTTTCAGGAACGGAAACGCGCATCGTATCGAATGCTTCTACGGCGGCGACCGACTCGTTCCACCGATCGAGTTGCGAAACTCTATTTCTCCAAGCCGGCTGTTCGTGCACGCCCAGCGACCGGTCGATACGCTCCAGATGTTCGCGAAACTCATCGTCAGTCTTGGTATCGTCCACCCATGTCGCGATCAAGTCGGTTGACGCCTCCAGCGCCTGTTGATTACGACCTGCCTCATCTTGCCACCAGGCGATCTGGCCGTATTGGTAGATGGAAAAGATCGCGATGCCAGCGAAGACAACGGCAAGCGCTGCCACCCTGCGGACAGCTTTGCGCCGCCGCTCACTCTGCGCTCTGAGAAGTTCTCTTTCCTCTTCCGCTATCCGCTTTTCCTTCTCCAGGAGTTCGCGTTCCCTTTGCGCCTCAACCTCGGCGGCCGTTTTGCTCTCCTCGAGATATGCGAGGGCTACGTCGTAGTCGTCTTCACGCCGCTCGTATCGCCGCGCCCACGCCCGCGTCGGTTTAGCATTCTCTTGCCAGTTCAGCGCAAGCCGCAGATCCGGGTTCACAAGGAGCGCCTTTCCGCCCCTGCTGCGCTCCACAAGTTCGAGGAAGTGGTCGCGCGAAATGCGTTCTTCGTCCACCCATTCGCGAAGATCATCCCACTGTCGGATCAGGCTCTCGTGCGCCATGTCGACGCGTGGGTCGTCGGGGTCGCCGTCGGGTGAGGTATACAGGAAGTTTCGGTTGTCCTCGTTGAACCGGGTAACGACCTTCTCGATGTCGGCACGCTCTGCTTCGCATACAGCCATCAACTCGCTGATGCGGGCTGGCCGACGAACGCGGCGCTCGTTGGTGTCAGTGTCCGTGAGGCCCTTGAATATGTGCTTCGTCAAATCCCGATCCAGACCTTGCAGGGCGCCTTTTGCATCTTGTGCAAGCGCGCCGTCGAGACCGCCCGCTCGGTCGAAGTGGACAATGTCGATGGGTCCGATGCCGCCGTCAGCACTCCAGGAGTCCCATGTGCGCAACAACGCATGTTGCAGTACGGGCAGGCGATCGGAGCGATCACCAAGTTCGTTAAGCAAACGGTCGAGTAGCCGTGGCGCGATCTTCTCTCGCCGCAGCAGTACCGGTCCGTGGATGGCTTCTCTCAGTTGCTGGCGCGTTAGCCGAGGGACGAGGTATCGGCCCCGGTTCATTGCCTCGGGCAGACCATAGAAGACGTCGCAATCGCCGAGGAAGTCGGTCCGCATCGTAATGACGATGTAGATCGGCAGGTCTCTCCGTTCGGATAGTCGGAGCAGAAGGTCGACAAACTCCGCCGCCTCAGCACGTCTGCGTGCCCGTTCTCTCGTTTTGGACTTGCCGAGTTCTTCGTTGTCGTCGCCCGCGCTTTTTCGATACGCAAAGATCTCCTCAAACTGGTCCACGAGGATCAGCATATTGCGGTCTTCACCGATGAGGCCGGCCACCAGTTTCGCAACGCCTTCGGCGTGGTCCTCTCGGATGATATTGTCGATATCGGCCACATCGTTTTCGCTACCGGCGTCGTCACGCGCCTCCGCGAGCGCGGCGGCAAGGTTGGCGACGGGTTCGTCTCCCGGCTTCATGCGGGCAATGGACCATTTGAGCCGGTCCTGCGTGAGGAAGCCACCAAGGAGCATCGGAATGAGTCCGGCGCGGACGAGGGATGATTTTCCACAACCGGAACTCCCTACGACGGCGAGGAAGCGCTCTTTGTAAAGTGTTTCGAGGAGGTGTGTGGTTTGTTCGTCGCGGCCGAAGAAGTATCCGCGATCCTCGAAAAAGAAGGGACGGAGCCCGACATACGGATTGTCGCGCGAGGCGTTCGGGTCACTCATGGCTATTGGGTGGCTGCGGCGATCAAGGCGTCTATCTCGGCGGGATCTAGTCCGCCGATTCCTGAAACGGTCTTGAAGTCAGAGAATTGCAGCTGGTCGGGGGCCTTGTCGGATCCGGTTGCGAACACGCAGATCTCGGTATCCAGATTCTTGAGGAGCTTCTGACGCTGGGCCCAAAGGAGCCGGCCGATGACCCATTCGCGAGGGGCGTTGCCAAACACGACCAGCAGCAGCGGGGCGGTCTTCAGGTTGCTGATGAACGCGTCCATCACTTCTGTCGGCGTACTCTCCGTCGACGGCTGCATGAGCGGTGCGACCTCGCGTTGCGTGAGGTAGTCGATCAAATCGGTGGCGTGCGCAAGGTCGCTTGAGTGCAGATCGATGCACGCCGCGGACAGGGAGGGCTTGTGTACCTTGAGCTTCTGGATCTTCAGCCTCACCTCGTCCAGCATTTGGGGGGCGCCGATCTTCATGAACTCCATGCGGTTCGGATCCCTGCTGCGCGCCGCCAGCGACTTGAGGACCTCGCGGTACTTGGCGTCCTCGATCGTGTCGACGTCGAACTGTTCCGGCATTAGTACCAGCTGCGATCGGGCGGACTCAAGGGCTATCCGCAGTTGTTCCAGCGGATACGTCCGCTGGTCGTCGTCCTCGACGGCTTCGCCAGGTCGGTCACCCAGAAGGTGCACACACAGATCCGCCGACTTGACGGCCGCACGGACGGCGGCTTCGTGTGCTGTTGCTTCGTACGGTTCCGGAATTGGGTCGAGAACCTTGATCCCGTCTGCTTCCAGTCCCGCGGCGATCTGCCGATAATGCCGTCGGAGCGAATCAGCGGTTGCGGCAAGAAAGACTGTTGGGGGAGCATCTGGTTCTGGTGCGGCGGCGGCGGCCTTCTTGTCGAAGATGCGGCCGTCCTTTGATCGCATGAACAGCACGGGTGTTACCCATTCGGTCTTCTTTGCGCCGTAGAGCGCACGGCGAGCATGGGCGACGGCGGTGTCGACGGGGTCACCTGCCGCGATGTGCTTGTAGAACGTATCCGAGAATTTTACCGCGGCATCATCGGAAATCGGGAATTGCATCGCCACAACCGCCGTCACGCCAATCTGGATAAGCGACGCGGCGACGCCGGCAAAAGGATCCAGACTCTCCGAGTTTCTGTCCGCGGCGGTCTTGCAGGCGTTCAGAAAGACCAGTTGGAGACGCGTTTCGTCACTAAACAGAATCTGCAGCCGGTCTCCTCCGACAAAATCGGCGTTGCCGTTCTCATCTTCGAACAGGAGTGTTCCGCCCCGTTCGGCGTCAAATTCGCCATGACCCATGAAGTGCACGACGTGCGGGTCCTCACCAGCGAGGTATTCGCGGACGCTGTCATAGGTGGGGCCGGCAAACTCTACACGAACGCCGGGGAGCTTGCCCCACGTTCGCTGAATCCGTTCGCGCTCCTCTGACAGGTCGAGGCGCTGGGTGTCCTTCGGGTTCGCAGACACAACCAGGATTCGTAGCGGCGGCTCGAACGGTGCAGGCTCTGTCGGCTGCGGTACACTGAGCGAGCGAACCAGCACAGTTTGCTTGGAGAGCACCAGCGGGACGTTGGATCCCTCTTTCGTAATCAACTCCCAGGGAAGACTTGCAACCTCTTTCATCCCATCACGAGAGAGATCCATCGAAAGCCGGATCCGTATCCCAGTATCGGGGCTCCCGTGCAAGACGCCCAGCTTGTCCAGAAGTGATTGGATTTCGCCCTGGATCAACGAGCTGTAGAGTCGGGCACCGAACTCTCGGATCTTCGCTTTTCGCGCTTCGGGGTCGCTCGGGACACCCTCGGAGGAGTCCTCAGAACCGACGACTCGGGCCTCGCGCAGCGACTCGGCGACACCGAAAACGAAGCCGGCGAGCTCTTCGAGCTGCACCGGAAGCTCCATTTCGGTATCGAGTCCGCCAAGATCTTCCGTTTTAGCCGAGACGTTGAACTTGCCGTCGGCACCCGGGGTGACGTGTAGGTTAAGGTCGACGTATTCCATGGGAAGCAGGGTGAGCTTACGCTGTGGTTCGTGCAGCGGCGTTCCACAATACCGATCCGCGCCCTACAATGCCAATACCTGGGACGTACTAGCTATCCGGATTCGTCGTTTGGTACGCTATTGCGCGGGTTTCGTATTGCGTAGCAGACCCGTCGCGCTTCACGATGCGAACCGTCCAGTTTCCATACTCATCACGCTCAGGGAATTCGTAGACGAAAAGCGTGCGCATGCTGTCGACCTCAGGGAACTCGAGGAGCTCGATGTCCTCACCCCGTTCGTTCACCTTGAAGAAGGAGTCCGGTTGGAATGCCTCTCCTTCAGTTGGAATCGGGCCTGACTCCCTTCGGAGTCCGTCGTCTGACCATCTGTTGCGGAATCCCCTGCGAACGGTACCGTCTGGTGCATGCTGAACGCTCTCAGAAACCCGACCCTGCTCGTCGTACTTGAAGCGCACGTAGAGCGCAAGGCTGCCGTCCGCGCGGCGCCAATCGGTCTGCGTACGAACCCCATCCTCGACGGTACTCTCGAAACGCATCTGGACGTTGTCGCCGGCG
>JANQRN010000116.1 GCA_028284545.1 Rhodothermales bacterium
GAGGAGCGCGCCGACGTGCGGGAGTTCCAGAAGCAGACGGCTGCCAGCGGACCAACGACGCTTGCTGAGTTGAGCGGTCTTGAGGCGCTGAAGTCCAAGATGGAAGCCGCCGAAGCCGCTGCCGACCAGGAGGCTGCCGACGCCTCAGAAGAGGACGCTGCCGCCGAAAGTTCGGGAGACGAAGATCCCGATGCGACTGGCGCTTGATTTGATTGTCGTGGGGTTGGGCGGCGCCGCGGGCGCCGCCCTCCGCTACGGCGTTTCATCGCTCGCCGGTCGACTGTTCAGTGGGGACGCGTTCGTCGGAACCCTTTGTGTCAACCTGATTGGATGCTTTGCCGTCGGCATCCTATGGACGGTGTTTGACCAACGATCAGTCGCCCGATGGAATTCTCTCCTGTGGCTGGTCGGGTTCGTTGGCTCATTTACCACCTTCTCGACGTTTGCCTTTGAGGGCTTCGAGATGATTGCTGATGGCAACGTGCGCCTCGGTGTCGGCTACGTCGTTGGTAGCAATGTTGTCGGAATACTATTTGTGATGCTGGGCATCGCAGCGGGGCAGAAACTTGCCGGATGAGTCGATCGCTGGTCTGGTGCGGCGAATCGCTTTGGCGGCAGCCGCATGGAAAGACCCGTCCCACGTACTTCGTCGCGCCGCGGTGGAGAAGACGCTGTTGTGCGAGAACGCGTTCACTCCCGAGGCGGTCGAGTTCGCGCTCGATCAGCAGTTGTCGCTTGTGACAGCCTCAGCCCTCGAGTCCTGGATCGATGGTCGTCGAAGTCAAGCGCCAAGACGCGTCGCGGTGTTGAATGCCGGCAACATTCCATTCGTTGGCCTGAACGACATGCTGGCGACGATACTGACAGGTAATGAATACGTCGGTGTTCTTTCCTCTCGTTCGCCACACCTGCTTCCTGCGTTCCTGCGCACTGCCGATCTTGGCGACATCGGGTCCTTCGCGGACCTCGAAGAAGCGTTGCACTCCTCTGAGGCAGTAATTGCGACGGGTTCAGATGAAACGATGGCTCTGGTATCCGAACAGGCTGCCCGCAACGGAATCGAAGCGAGTAAAACACTCCTTCGCGGGAGTGGGTTCGGAGCTGCAATTCTGACCGGGTCGGAGTCGCGTGACGAATTGCTGGATCTCGCAGAAGACTGCCTTCTACACGAAGGCCGCGGCTGCCGAAATGTCGCTGTTGTTTGGGCGCCAGAGCGTATGGCCCCGGACCTGTTCTTTGACTCCGCAGCCACGTTTCGGGGGGTCTTCCCAGCCCACGAGCGCACGCCTGCTGCGTTGCGCATGCCGAAGGCAATGCTTGAGGCGCTTGAGGTTCCGTGCGCCTATGCCGAAGACTTGTCGTTCCTGGTCAGTCGGGCCGGGCCGGAGGCTCGAGAGCCGTGTCACGTTCGGTGGGTAACCTACACCAAGGTCGAGGAGGCTATCGGCTGGTGTCGCGGCATAGCCACGTCGTTACGGTTCGTTGCCACCAACTCCAGCACCCACAGGGACGCGCTGGCCCCGTTTCTGTCCACCGGAAATCTCGGAACGGCGCAGCGGCCGGAGCTCGGTTGGTATTCCGGCGACTTTGATCCCGTCGATTTTCTGTCGTCACCGACGTGACGGCTACGGATGCTCCGAGAAATCGTGCAAAACGCCAAGGACGCGCGCGAGGCAATCCGTCCAGCTGGTGGCACTCGCTACGGTCACTGTAGCGAAGTCTGGCAGGATCAGGACGTTAGTAACTTCGGCGATGGCGAACAGCGCCTCGCCGAGCTGATTGCCGACAGCCTCCGCGGGCGAACCGAAGGAGTGAAGGCCTCCCAGACAGAACCGCACTCCGTCGCCAGTGAACTTCAGGCTACGAGGATTGGGAGTCCGCTCGTAGGAGATGATTCCGGTACCGGTGCTGCCTGAGTCCATCGCTGTCATAGAATCGTCGGTTTACGGGTGGTGGATGAAACAGTGAGTACGCGTCGCGAGTTTCAATCAGTGTTGTCCCGAAGTGATTGTCTAAAGCCTTGACTGAAGTAATACCAAACGAACCTCGACAGTCGCGAACCGACCTGGAGGATGCCGGTGCACGCGATCCGGGGGAGCCCGGCCGATCGGGTGACACCAAGCTCCAGCGGATCAGCGAGCAGACGCGCGGTCTCGTGGACGACGTGAAGTCGTGGGTTGAACTCCGTATGGAGCTCTCGCAAATTGAGGTGGAAGACCGAGTTGAGTCCAAGGTCAACGAAGCCACGGCAGGGGCGATCGTGGTCGCTGTTGGTGCCCTGGCCGTCCTGTTTCTGCTTGTGGCTGCCGCTATCGGTCTGGGTGCCCTGCTTGGTCACGCCGGGTGGGGCTTTCTCATAGTGGGTGGGCTGTTGTTGCTCGTAACCGCGATTGTTCACCAGATCAAACCCCGAATGGTGCGAATTGGCAAAGAGAGGAAGCAGTAGAGCGATGGCAGAGACGCTACCAGAAGCCCGAACTGGGGAAGCCCGGTCTACGGATGTTGCGAAGGGCAATGGCCACGCCCGTTACGACTCGACCGTAGAGGCGCGTTCGCGGCCTTCGAAAGAAGAAGTAGAGTCGATGCTTCGATCACGAACCGACTCGATTTCTTCTCGCCTGACGGCTATTCAGCGCGAAGTCACAGACACCGGTGATGCCATCAAGAGCGCAATCACGGACAATGTCTGGCTTGGTGTCGGCGCGGCACTCGTCGGCGGTGTGCTCGTCGGACTTCTATTGACGCGACGGCGTGGAGATGGACAGGGCGGCGACCCCTCGGCAGATACACCGAACGGGTTGGCCGAACTCGTCACGCGGTCGGTCAAAGCGTCGCTCGAAGAGGGTGCCGACCCTACGGAGCAGGTTGCGGCGCTCCTCGAGCGCGTACAAGGTTCAACCGTAGTGGAGCGGCCCGCGCAGCGGAAGGCTGGAGCGACGTCTGGATTGCTTCGAACGGTCGGTTTCTCACTCCTGAATATGGCCGTTCGTCAGGCGGTGTCACGGATCTCGCCCGCAGGCTCAGACTCCGGCGCTTCGTCGGAGGGCAGCGGCGAACGCTCCGCCTAGAGTTTGCTTATTCTTTGTTCTCGGGAGCACGTTTTTGCGCCGTTTGGCGCCTCTCGCTGCCGTATCTTGCCCCGCTCGGCTCCAGCCAACGGCCGTTTGCCGAGTCGATCCACCGGCGCCAGCCTCCCCAGAGTCCGCGAGACTCGTGTAGACAGGCGCGATAATTGCCCTTTCTGCCTGTCAGCAGAGGAAGGACATTTCATTTTAGCATGCGGATAGCACTGTTTGGTCCGCCAGGGGCCGGAAAAGGTACCCAGGCGGCGTTGTTGGTAAAAAGGCTCGGTCTTGCCCACATTTCGACGGGCAACATCATTCGGGCGGCGATCAAGCAAGACAGTCCGGCCGGCGCTGAGGCGCGTGCATATGTCCGAGAAGGTCGGTTGGTGCCGGGCAAGCTCGTGCGAAAAATGGCGGAGGACGCCATCGCGGACCATGGTTATGACAATTTTGTCATTGACGGGTACCCGCGTACGACCGAGCAGGCCAACTGGCTTGAGGGCTTCCTCGAGTCGCATGGTCGACCCCTCGAACACGTCCTGAGCCTGTACCTCCCGGATGCCATCATTATCGAGCGTTTGTCTCGTCGCAGGATCCATCGCGAGACTGGCGAGAACTTCCATCTCGATTTCAAGCCGCCGCCGGCAGACGTTCCGGCTGACATGATCCTGCAGCGGTCTGATGACCGACCTGAGGCCATTCAGCGCAGGCTCGACGTCTACCGTGAGCAAACGCATCCGCTGGAGGACCACTTCCGGCGTCATGGGCTGCTTGTTCGGATCGACGCGGTTGGTAGCGTCGAAGAGGTGCACGAACGAATCAAGAGCGTGATTACCGGCAACCTCGTTAATGAGCGATAGCGCTGTCGAAGCAGATCGTATTCGTTCAGACCTGGACTCGTACCTGGAGACTTTGGTACCGGCCGGGGATTCAGCCCTTTTTCGAGCCTGCCGGTACGCCCTGTCTTCAGGAGGGAAGCGGGTGCGACCAATTCTCGTTGCGCTCGCGGCTGGTGCTATGGGCCGTGGCTTTTCGGATGTAAGGACGCTGGCAGCGGCCTGTGAGGTCTTTCACAACTTCACGCTTGTCCACGACGATATCATGGATCGGTCCGCTACCCGTAGGGGACAGCCGACCGTTCATTCCAAGTGGGACGAAGCAACCGCCGTACTGGCCGGTGACTACCTGCTAGCCTTGTCCTACGAGTTGGTCGATGGGTTCGAGGGTGCAAACGCAGACAAGATTCGTAAGAGTTTTGGTGGAATGGCAAAACGTCTGTGCGAAGGTCAGGCACTCGATATGGAAATGGAGCAGTCGCTCAACGTATCAGAGTCTGACTACCTGAAGATGATAGATGGAAAGACGGGGGCGCTGCTCTCATGTTGTCTCGAAATCGGAGTTCTTGCCGGCGGCGCAGACGAATCGCAGGCCTCAGTTGCGCGAGGCGTTGGGATCGACATCGGGCGTGCATTCCAGATTCAGGATGATCTCTTGGACGCCACGGCGACCGAGTCTCGATGGGGAAAGGTCCGTGGACAAGATCTGATCGAGGGAAAGCGAAGCTGGATTGTGGTCGACGTCTTGTCTGCTGGCGCTGAGACTAACAGGACATACTTCACTTCGGCTCTCCGCTCCGGCGGTATCGCGCCCGCAGACGTAGACGAGGCCATTGCGCGAATGCGTTCAGCCGGGGTCTTCGAACGCGCGGCTGAAGCGGTTGTGCGCTACACCAATCGGGCCCAGTCCGGGATTGTCCAACTTCCAGAGAGCGAGGCGCGCAGTCGACTCTCAGCCGTCGTCGAGTCGCTCGGCAACCGCAGTCACTAGTTTCGTAGATTGGTTCTCTCGCCCCAATCCCTCAGAGTGCTCCATGGTGACGCGAACGGTAGTTGTTGCAAACCGGGCAGGGATCCATACGCGTCCCGCCTCGATGATCGTGAGAGCGGCCTCGAAATTCGAGTCTGATTTCTTCATCGAAAAGGACGGTTACGAGATCAACGGAAAAAGCATCATCGGCGTGATGACGCTGGCGGCAGAGCAAGGAGCGGAGTTGATCCTCAACTTCTCCGGGCCGGACGAAACGGAAGCGGCAAACGCCCTTGCGACACTCTTCGAGGAAGGCTTCGGCGAGGCCCGATAGGCCTGTGTCCCAGCGAGTATCATGACAGACCGATCCAGCCCGAATACCGAGGAGGTCATTGTAGCGGGGAAAGGCGTGTCGCCGGGAATCGCAATCGGGAGCGTATACCTGTATTCCCGGGCCACCATCCAGGTGGAAGAGCAGCAGATTCGACCAAACCAGGTCGACAACGAACTCGGCCGACTCGACCACGCGCTGAAGCGGTCGCAGCGGGACTTGAGCAAGATCATCAGTATCACCCGCGAGAAGATCGGGGATGACAGCGCCAGTATCTTCGAGGCGCAGGCGCTGATGCTCATCGACGAAGCCCTAGTTGGAGAGGTTACGCAACTCGTCAAGAGTGATCTGTACAAGGCCGACTACGCCGTACGGGTCGTAATGGAGGAGCATCGTCAGCGGCTAGCAGCGGCGAGTAGCCAGTATCTACGCGAGCGTGTGCATGACCTTGAGGACGTCGAGGAGCGGCTGATCAGACACCTTCGTCGCGAAAAGCTCATTAGTGCGATCGACCACGACCGCATCGTGATTGCCGAGAACTTGACCGCGGCCGATCTCGTCCTCTTCAGTCGCCGAGAAATCCTGGGTGCCGCGATGGACTTTGGCGGCGCAACTTCCCACGTCTCAATCATGGCGCGGTCGCTCAGGCTGCCGTGCGTCGTCGGAACACACAATCTGAGTGACCACGCCGAGTCGGGAATGGAAGCCATAGTTGATGGTTTTCGAGGGACGGTCATTCTCAATCCGACGGACGAAACCCGGCGCCAATACCAGCTCCGTCAGAAGCGGTTCGCGCGCCTGCTCCAGGACTCTCAGCATTTGCTGTCACTGCCGGCTGAGACGCTTGATCACCGGGTCGTCAGTATTCGCGCGAATCTTGAGTTCAAGTCCGAGCTGGGCTTGCTGGAGGAGTACGGCGCCGAGGGTATAGGGCTCTTCCGAACTGAGTTGCTCTTCCTGATGGAAGGACGTCTTGATGTCGGTGAAGAGCGCCAGTTTGATACGTATCGAGCGATCAACGAGACGGTAGGCGAGGAGGTCACGACTATTCGGTTGCTTGACCTTGGCGGCGACAAGATGTTGCCCATGGCGCACCGCGAACACAACCCGTTTCTCGGGTGGCGCGGCATTCGCGTACTCCTGGATCGGCCTGAGGTCTTGGCCACGCACTTGCGGGCAATTCTCCGAGCAAGCGCATTTGGGTCTCTCAGGATTTTGGTGCCGATGGTGACGACTGTCGCCGAAATCCGGCGGGTAAAGGAGTTGGTCGCAGAACAGATGGAGTTGCTGTCGCAGCGGGGACAGGCGTTCGATCCCGACATCCAGCTCGGAGCCATGATCGAGGTGCCCTCAGCAGCACTGATGGCCGACCGGTTTGCAGCTGAGGTAGACTTTCTTTCGATTGGAACGAATGACCTGACGCAATACGTGCTGGCGGTTGACAGAGGGAATGATCTTGTGTCAGACTTGTACCAGGAGGTGCATCCGGCTGTGCTTGGGTTGTTGCAGCGTATCGTCGATGCTGGCAACCGACACGATGTCCCGGTGAGCATCTGTGGCGAAATGGCCGCTGATACGCGCATTGTGCCAATCCTTATTGGTCTGGGGATTCGGGAGTTCAGCGTTGCTCCCGTGTACATCCCGCACGTGAAACGAATCATACGGTCTCTGGAGTACGAGGACGTTTCGCGGCTTTCAGAGACGGCTCTGGCCGCCCGAGACGCCGCGGCCGTCGACGAGCTGCTGGAGCACTGGCTTGCGTCCCATCCGTACGACCTGCTTCACCTGGTTGAGGCTGAGGGCGGACCATTGCCGACGCCCGAGGCGTCCAATCTGCCCTAGGGCATGGGGTTTTGCCGGAACCGGCACCCTCGGCTGTCTATCTAACGCCCTGTCCCTTCACCGTTTGCCACCCAGATCGGATTCGTGCATCCATATGGCATTGCGCACTCGTACTAGCCGAAGCAGTCAGTCAGTCTATGGGAGGCTTGTTCGCGGCATACTCTGCGCGGCCATGCTTTGCGCGATCGCCACACCGGCGATGGCGCAATACTATCACTTTGGTCGCAACAAGATCCAGTACGAGGACTTCGACTGGCACGTCCTGCGTACAGAGCACTTCGACGTGTACTTCTACCCGGAGATGCAGGATCTCGCCGAGCATGGTGCATACTTCGCAGAAGAGGTCTATGAGGAAATGCGGCACCGGTTCGAGTTCGAGCTGAAGGAACGCGTGCCGCTAATCTTCTACGCTTCGAACCTCCACTTCAAGCAGACCAACACGACCCCGGGCTTTATTCCAGACGGAGTTGGCGGCTTCTTTGAGTTTTTGAAGGGTCGTGTCGTGATACCCGCAAATGGGGACATCCACCAGTTCCGTCGCGTGATTCGACACGAACTCGTTCACGTATTCACATTCAACAAAGTGGTGCGCGTAATGCGGGACTATCGACGTCCTGTTGATCGCTTTCTGCCACTTTGGTTTACAGAGGGCATTGCGGAGTACTGGTCTGGGGAACCGTCGCCAGACCACGAGATGGTCATCCGCGACGCGCTCTTCTCGAATTATCTGGTGCCCCTTGAGAGTATCTATCGCATCACTGGGTCGTTCCTGATGTACAAGCAGGGAGAAGCGATTTGCCGCTTCATCGCCGAGACGTACGGCGAAGAGAGCCTGCTGGCGCTGATCGACGGAATCTGGATCGATCGCGATTTCCGCAAGGTCATGGAGGTTGTCCTGCAGGAAGACTTCGGCGACATTGCGAGCCACTGGGAGGAGTGGATGAAGGCCCAGTACTACCCAGATCTTCCCGACACAGAATTTCCATCTTTTGTAGCGGATGGCATTGCCGGTCGTGGGTTTAGTGCGAAGCCGGTCCACTATCGCGCTGCGAGCGGACGTGAGTCGGTCCTCTTTGTGGGCAACAGGGACGGCTACAGCAGTGTCTACGAAGTGCCGGTCGACTCGACTTTGACGCCGACGGGAAAGGCGCGCGTGGTGATCCGGGGCGAGCGCAACGACAGGTTCGAGGCGTTTCACCTGTTCGAGTCGCGCCTCAGCATTTCCAAGGACGGCCATCTCGCTTTCGTCACGAAAAGTGGTGGTCGCGACGTGGTGCACATCTACGACCTGGAGGATCGCGAGCTGGAGCAGACGATTAGATTCGACAACCTCACCGCAGTCTACTCGCCCGACTGGAGCCCGGACAGTCGCAGGATCGTATTCACATCGATCGATGGCTCTGGATTTTCCGACCTGTATATCTATGACTTCGATAGCCGAAAGCTCTCGCAGCTGACCAAGGATACATACGACGATCGTGATCCGTCTTGGAGCCCAGACGGGACACAGATTGCGTTTGCTTCAGACCGGACGACGCGAGGTGAGGTTGGTTCGTACAACCTCTTCGTGTATGCGCTTGATGACGGTATGATATCGTATGTGACAGCGGGTAATCAGAAAGACGCATCCCCGCGATGGTCACCCGGTGGCGACCGAATCGCGTACGTGAGCACGTCGCGCGGGGAGGACGGTAAGTACACCGCAAAGAATATTTGGGTTGCTGACGTTGCAAGTCGCAAACCCGATGTCCCCGCACTCGCGTCGCTGTCGGAGAGTGAGCGCGTTGGGCTGTTGATGCCGCGAACGAAGGCGCATCGCTTAACCGGCTTTGCAGGTGCCGCGTACGACCCGACCTGGACCGACGACGACCGATTGCTTTTCTCCAGTTTCGAGGGCTTCCGGTTTGCGGTACGGTCGCTGCCAAATGTCGACTCGCTGTCGCGCAACGCCAAAGAGACGCAGTCGATAGATCTGACAACTTCGGACGAGCCGTGGGAGTTTGGCAGGTTGGGCGAAGACTCGGGCGCCAAGAAGCTGCCGTATCGCAAGAGATATCGGTTGGACATCGCACAGGGACAGATAAGTCAAAGTGCGGCGGTCGGAACGTTCGGCGGAGCGGTTGTCGCGTTCTCGGACATGCTGAGTGACGACTACCTGTACCTGACTGTCTACAACACGGGCCAGTCCCAGCGCAGCTTCTTCCGGGACCTGAGCTTTTCCGTGACGCGGGTGCAGCTCAGAAAGCGGACGAATATCGCGTACGGACTATTTCGGTTTAGCGGCCGCAGGTATGACATCACGGACCCCGATGCGTCGACCTCGTTGCCTGTCTTCTTTGAAACCATGTACGGTGGGTTCGGCGGAATCTCGCATCCGCTCTCGAAGTTCAGGCGGCTTGAGGTCAACTCCTCGCTCGCCTGGAGCGACAAGGAGGTCCTCGGCAACTCGCGGCAAGCACTGCTGCTGTCAAACAGTGTCTCGCTCATACACGACAATGCCCTCTATTCCGGCAACGGCCCGGTGGCGGGACGACGTGCAGGCTTGACAGTTGCCTACACGACTGACGTTCGGTTCTCGAACGTGAGCTATTTCACCGGTCAGTTCGATTTTCGCACGTATCATCGCCTGCTTCCGTCGGTCACGTTTGCGTCTCGGTTCACAGGGCGCTGGAACCAGGGCAAGGAGGCGCGGCTGTTTGTAGCCGGCGGCTCGTGGGACGTTCGCGGGTTCAGGATCTTCAGTATTCGCGGCCAGAAAATGTGGTTGACCTCGCACGAGTTGCGCTTTCCGATTGTTAACGCCCCGGCCCTTATCACGCCGATCCTGGCACCCTTCGGGATTACGAGTTTGCGGGGGGCGTTCTTCTTTGATGCCGCGCATGCCTGGAACGACGACTACAACCAGGTCATCAGGGAGATATATGCGGGTGAGACTATCGGTGCCGCAGGATTCGGGTTGCGGTTGAATCTCTTCCGCTCGTTTGTTCTCAGATACGACCTGGGTTACCGCTACAGCGATGGATTCAAGAGACAAGACAAGTTCTTTCGACAGTTCTTTTTCGGATGGGACTTCTAACATCACGTCTCTCCATCGCCGCACTATTGTTGCTTGGCCTCGTCGGGTGTCAGTCGCTCAGGATACCGGGTGTACCGCGCGACGCGGGCTGGCCAGATGACCTCCCTGAACTGGGACGAACAAACGCGGCGGATGAGGCGGTGGCACTTCCGCTCTCCGAAGCGTGGGTGTACAACGCGAATGCAGGATTTGGCCCGGGCGGTCCGCTGCTGTTTGATGAATACGTTCTGGTCGCGAATCGCAAGGGTGAGGTTCATGCGTTGGAGTGGAGGAGTGGGAAGAAGGTTGGTGTCGAGAGCTTCGGTGATGTGATAAACGGATCTCCGGCGGTCTCAGGTGGAAGCCTCTTTGTGCCGCTGGACTATGGCTCGCGACGCGTCCTCACGGCGTGGGACCTGTCCAAGGGAGGCGTCCTGTGGAGCGTCAAGGATGGCAGTTCAATTTCCACTTCCCTCACGGTGATCGACGGCCAATTGATTGTCGTCGACCGGGAGGGAGTGGTGAAGTCACTTTCGGCGTCAGAAGGCGTCGAGCTCTGGCAGACGACTCCAGACAGCACCAGTCAAATACATGCATCGCCGATATCCGGTGATAACGAGTCGGTGCTTGTGGTTACATCGCGGGGTCTTGCAACGAGGATCTCTGGTGCGAACGGCACGGTGGCCTGGTCCCGACAGCTTCCGCAACCCGTCTACCAAACACCCGCGTGGTCTGGTAATCTGATTGTATTGACGGGTACGCGAGGGTGGATCGGAGCGCTGGATGCACGAACGGGCGCGGTTCGATGGGAGGTCCAGGTTTCGACGGAACCTGTCAAGCTCACTGCACCGGCAATCAGTGGGGAGCTGGTTGTGGTGGCAGGCACGGACGGCCTTGTCAGGGCGTTGAACGCAGTGGATGGGTCACTGCGATGGGAGACGACACTGTCCACGACCCTGGTGGCCCCGCCGTTTGTGGCTTCAAACCACGTCTTCGTGGGTACTATGGATGCCCGGCTCGTGGCGCTGGAACGGGAGGCCGGCGATGTCGTTTGGGAAAAAGAACTCCGCGGACGCGTCAAATCGGCACTGGCGGTCTCGGGTGGAGACGTATACGTGATGTGCGAACCGCGATTCCTGTACCGGTTCACGACCGAGAGTCAGTCAAGCAGCGACGTCAGCCTTTCAGATGGAAGCACCCATATTCAGAACTATGCCCGCGCGTCGTCCAGGTAGTGCACCCGGATGGGGATGGGCGGTGTTCTTTGCGTTGTGCCTCGTGATTTCCGGGTCCGCTGCCGCACAGTCCGAGGACCAGTCGCGGGAGCGCCTTTTGCGATTGACTTCGAACGCCCCGGATGCCCTTGTCTTTGTTGACTCGGTCCTGGTTGGTCGTGCCCGAGATGGGCGATTTCGACTCTCAGCCGACGCCCGGCTTGTCCGACTGACAGCCCCGACTCTCGGCGCATGGTCGATCACGCCGATGGTGGTTGACCTGGGCGATTTCCACTCTGACACCATTGCGACCACGATCGACTTCCCGTACGCATACGCAATCAACTCGACGCCTTTGGGGGCAACCGTACTTTCTGGGCCGAGTCGCTCAGACACGCTCGGACAGACACCCCTGACGGTCTACCGGCCAGATCCTATAGAGGAACGTGTCGTACTCAAACTCGACGGATATAGCGAGTACACATGGGAGCCTACAGGCTCTCCGTGGAACAGTCACTTCGCGGCATTGCAACCGGACAATGAAGAATCCGTACCGATTCACGTCGTTCAGCAGCGTCCGAGGCGGCGGTGGATTGATGCGGTAGCGCTTGGAGTTGCGGGAGTCGCTGCGACAGCGGCCGTCCATTACAAGTTCAAGGCTGATCGGCGATACGATGTGTACGCGGAGACTGGCGACCCGACACTGCGGCCTGCCATCAAGCGACTCGACGTGCAATCGGGTGTTGCGCTTGGGGTGATGCAGGTTGGGCTCGGCGTCGTCGCCGTCCGATTGGCCCTGAAGTAAGAGAATCAGTTATTAGACACGTTAGGTGATGTCTACCAGCTTGAAGGAGCGACTGGAGGGAGACCAGTCAGTGGCGTTGCGCGAGCATGACGAGGTGAAGCTGCGCACGATTCGATCGATTCGGGCCGCGATTCAGAGCGAAGAAATCGCAAGACGCAAGGGCACCGAGGCGAACCTCAGTGACGAAGACGTGCTTGCGGTGCTAGCGAAGCAGGCCAAGCAGCGTCGCGACTCAATCGACCAGTTTCGGAAGGCCGAACGCAGCGACCTCGTCGCCCAAGAAGAGGCAGAACTCACAATCATCACGGAGTACCTGCCCCGACAGCTTACCGACGCAGAAATTGAAGAGGTAGTTGTCGGGATCAAAAACGAGCTCGGTGCATCAGGTATGTCCGACATGGGGAAGCTGATGGGCGCTGCCATGAAGCAGCTCAAAGGAAAAGCGGACGGCAAGAGAGTTCAGGGTATAGTGCGTAGATTGCTTAACGGCTGACGAACGCCTCCATTCAGTAAACAGCGCCGGCCCATGTTGGATATTCTCATCGCTGCTGCGGTTCTCGCGGGTGCCGTCCACGGTTTCACGACGGGTGCTGTGAAGCAGGTCGCGAGCTTGGTTGGCATTGTCCTCTCCTTTGTACTGGCGCTGAATCTGATGCATTCCGTTGGCGCCGCACTGTATCGTTGGATCGGAGCCGCTGAGTCGCTTGCCCCCCTGATTGGTTTCATTGCCGTCTTTGCGTTTATGCAGATCGCGATCCTGGCGGGCGTGAAGGTGGTCGAGAAGATTATCGGGGCTCTGAAGCTTGGCTCCCTCAACAGGCTTGCCGGCTCGGGCGTGGGAGCTGCGAAGGCGGCTCTGGCTCTTAGCGTTGCATTCCTGGTTCTCGGTTCCGTAGGTTTTCCGACCGAGCAATCCCGAGCAGACTCCAGGCTCTATCCCATGGTGTCGTCAGTGCTTCCGCGCGTTTGGGATGTGTTCAGTGATCAGACGGGCATCAACAGCCTGTCTGATGTATTCGACTTCCAGACACTGCAAGACGGTCGAGACTGATGGGGACTAACGGCATCACCAAGCTTTATTACTCGATCAGCGAAGTTGCCGAGATATTCGGTGTCGAGCCACACGTGTTGCGCTACTGGGAATCTGAGTTTCGCCATCTCTCCCCGAAAAAGAACCGGGCGGGACGCCGGATCTACCGTAAGTCGGACATCGCGACGCTGAAGCGCATCCACTTTCTGTTGAAGGACAAGAAGTACACGATCGAAGGTGCCCGCCAGGTGTTGGCGTCAGGCGAAGACACCGACACGACTACAGTATCGCGGAAAGAACTAGCGGAAATCCGTACCTTTCTCGCCGAGATGCTGGAGACCCTGTAGGGCCTCAGTTTTCACGGGACGTGGCGCAGTCCGGTAGCGCACTTGCATGGGGTGCAAGGGGTCGTGGGTTCAAATCCCGCCGTCCCGACTCTTTTCTTCGCTTATCGTCTGGCAAGTCCGCCAGTCGCTCTGTGTCTTTGGTGC
>JANQRN010000124.1 GCA_028284545.1 Rhodothermales bacterium
ATCGTGAGCTCGCCCCGGATCTTCCAGGACCTGGTTGCTCCTCCGCAGCACGGCATGTCTCCCGCTGACAAGAAGGAGATCGCCGAAGCAAAAGCGCGCGGTGAGTTCGTAGTCGAAATCTTCGGGCAGGAACGCGTGCTGCCGGCGCAGTTTGTAAATCCCATGATGGCGCAGTTCATGGAGGGCCGCGAGGTCGACATGCCCACCGCTGCCGACACGATGGCCTTCCGCGAGGCACTTCCGGGAATCATTGCCCAGCGCTTTGGCGTGCCCGATGGCGACGCGGAAGAAGATGACGGTCCGCGTCCCGGACCAACGCAGTGCCACGACATCACGCTCTATCCGGCGATCGGATTGGCTGGTGGCGCGTGCGAGGGTTACGGGTTGTTGCTGGATATCAAAGATCCCGCAAACCCCAAGCGTATTGACGCAGTCGCTGACTCGAACTTCTCCTACTGGCACTCCGCGACGTTCAACAATGACGGAAGCAAGATTCTGTTCACGGACGAATGGGGCGGCGGCGGACAGCCGAAGTGCCGCGTCGACGATCCTATGGAGTGGGGTGCAAATGCCATCTTCACGTTGGAGAACGGCAAGATGGAGTTCAAGAGCTACTTCAAGCTGCCTGCACCGCAGACGTCGCTCGAGAACTGCGTTGCGCACAACGGCTCACTCATCCCGATCCCTGGGCGTGATGTGATGGTCCAGTCCTGGTACCAGGGCGGCATCTCGATCTTCGACTGGACGGACCCAATGAACCCGATCGAGATTGCCTACCACGACCGCGGTCCGGTCGCCGGTGACCGAATGGCAAACGGCGGCAGCTGGTCAGTCTACTGGTACAACGGCGCCATCGTGAGCTCTGAGATCGCGCGCGGACTTGACATCTTCGAGCTGAAACCAAGCGGTTTCATCTCTGAGAATGAGATTGCCGCCGCGAACACGGTGAAGCTCACGTACAAGAACGCGCAGGGCCAGCCTATGTATGAATGGCCGCCGTCTGTCTCGCTGTCGCATGCCTACCTCGACCAACTCGAGCGAACAGGCGGCATGGACGCAGCACAGATCGCTTCTGCCCGACTTGGGCTAACCAAAGTTGAGCAGTCCAGCGGACGGGAACGTTCAGCGCTCATCAGTGACCTTGCGCGGGAGCTGACCGGTCTGGTTAGCGGCGCCGCTGATCCAGCGAAAGCTCGGATGCTGCTCGAATCAGTGCGTGCGCTGGCCCTGTAGGTTCGGGCCAGTCAGATAGGTTCTCTTGGAAAAGGGTGGCGAGGCTAAGCTTCGTCACCCTTTTTCTTTTTTCGCGCGGTCGATAGCAATCTGGACCCACAGCGCCGGCCAGTACTCGCGACTTACCATATAGCCAATGCACTTCTTCGCGCCGCAACGGCACGGATAGTCCTTATAGTCTGCAATGTCGAAGCCGTAGTCGAAGGTCAATTCCTCCCCGCGCTCGATGTCGCGAGCGGAGTATATCCAGATCCGGTTCTCCTCATTCCACATCGTGCAGTTCGGGTCGCACGAGTGATTCAGGATTGCCGCAAGGTTATTCGGCACGCGGCCGTCAAGATCCCACTCGTCCGAAAGGTCGATTATCAGCACGGCTGGCTCGTCTGATTCCCTGGCGCGCTCCAACTGCCGCTCTCCTCTCGCGGCGCCCTCCTCCTTTGATACGCGTTCGCCCAGGTACTCAACGATGCGGATTGACGCCGGGATGTCACGCGTGGCGAACACACCCCTGCCGTGTATTGACGAAGATCGGACCTCGCAATACTCGTTAGACATTTCCCTCCCTGTGAGATCTGCGCCCTGCACTCTATGCCTTCATATCTTTCGGGGTGAATACAAATGATACAAACCCGGACGACCGTTCGTTCTCCACGTTGCGGGCAAACACCTTTGCGGTTTTGTTGGTCTTGCCTGTCATCATCGCGGTCGGCGGAGTGTACGTGATGCTCCACGGCTTCGACTCGCTCATTTCGCCACTGGTGTCGGTGTCCCTGTGGCGTGTCGGATTTGTGATGCTTGCAGGCATTGTCGCTCACGAACTGCTGCATGTCGCCACATGGAGAGTCTTTGGTGGGCTGCCTCGCGACGTGCTCAGTCTCGGTTTTTCGTGGCGAACGCTAACACCGTACGCCCATTGTAGTGTCCCGATGCGCGCTACGCCATACATCGTTGGGGCCGCAGTCCCGGGAGTTGTGTTGGGGCTTGTCCCGTCGCTCATCGGACTCCTGACGGCTTCGGGTGGCTGGCTCTGTTTCGGCCTGCTGTTCACGCTAGCTGCCGGTGGAGACGCGCTGATCGTCTGGTCGCTCCGGGATGTGGGTGGCGATACGCTCGTTGCTGATCATCCGACGCGGCCCGGGTGCATTGTTCTGAGGCAGGAGGGTTGTTGAGGGTTTAAGGGCTCAGGGTTTAAGGTTTGAAGGTTGAGGGTTTACGGTTGAGGGCTGGCGGTTGATGGTGGGGATTTGTGTGAATTGGTAGTTTTCTTTTAGCAGCCAATGGATGAGCTGATCGACATTTCGGAGTTGAGTCCGTCAGACCGGGACGCGGTCGTTGACGTTTTGTGCGCGGCGTTTTCCGGGTATCCGTATATGGACTACGTAATTGGTGCCAAGGCCGCCGCAGGGAGCCCGCGGTACGAAGCGTTGCTTCGGGCGCTACTCGAGTTCTACACTGACATCTACCTGGCGGGCGGTTGGCCTGTTGTTGGCGCGAGAGCTGGCGACAGCCTGGTGGCAGTCTCGCTGTCAAGCCCGCCGCAAGCAACGGATCCGCCGGAGATTGAAAGACTCGCGTTCGAGGCTCGGGCCAAGCTCGGCGAGACCATATACGAACGCGTAGAGTCTTTGGAAGGGGAGTACGATGGAATGGAGCCCGAAGCGCCGCATCTCAGCGTCGGGTTACTCGGCGTGCTTCCGACGCGGCACGGGCTTGGTCTGGGGCGGGCGCTGATCGAAGAATCCAAGCGACGGGCCGCAGCCACGGGTTGCGCCGGGGTCTGGCTGACAACTGAAACTCCAGTGAATGTCGAGATCTACCGCCGGATGGGTTTCGAGGTCTTCGTCGAAAAAAGTTTCGGTGAGTTGACGACCTGGGGCTTAGCGTGCAGCGTTATCCAGCAACCAGGAACGCGGTCTGCAAGCCGTTGACCAGCATCTGGACGGCGATCATTATCAGGAGCATGCCCATTAGGCGCTCCAGCGCTGAAAGGCCACGGCGCTTGAGAATGCGATACAGAAATGGTCCCAACGACAGAACAAGCGCAGCGGCGCCCCACGCCACCAGCAGCGCCGCAATCCACTTTCCCATCGCCTCCGGGTCACTATGGACCATCAGGATCAGCGTCGCCAACGCCGAAGGTCCGGCGACGAGTGGGATCGCGAGGGGAACGATGAACGGTTCGCCGTCGCCCTGATCTCCCATGATTCCTTCTTTGCGCGGGAAGATCATCCTCAATCCAATGATGATCAGCACGATCCCGCCGGCTATCGTAACCGATTCCTGTTCTAGTTCGAGCAGGTCCAGTAGTGACTGACCGAAGAAGAGAAAGGCCATGAGAATCGCGAGGGCGATCAACAGCTCCCGCGCGATCACATACCTGCGTCGACGCGGCTCAAGGTCTTTCAGTAGCGAAAGAAACAGCGGCGTATTGCCGAGCGGGTCCATGACGAAGAACAGCACAACAGCTGCTGACAGAACCGATACGTCTTGCTCCAACACGGTGCTGGCTCGCGGTTGGGTGTAGGGATTGGAGGCGCTGATATCGGGTGCGGCCTCCTGATGAATTGTCGAAGTATACAAGTGCGGGCATCATCGAACGAAAGTCTGTTCGCCGAGTAGTTCAAGAATTCTCAGTGGCAGGGTTCTTGATGGTGGCGAGACAGCCTGCGACGCGTTTAGCCATATGGGTCAAATGTCGATCCTCCCGGTACGAACGACCACGCAGGTGTCCAGGCAATGCTTCATTCCGCACCCCGGTATCGTACGCGGCCAAGGCAATGGATCCCACTATGCACCCACGGACAGCTAACACGACGTCGCGGCCAACACTCGATCGTTGGACGATCGGCAATCGAAGCCGGATCGCCTGCTGCCTGTTGCTATCGCTTGCGGCGCTGTCTCCAGTGTCAGGGCAGCAGCTGCAGCTCGAGTCGGTCTCGCTTACGGTCGGCGCTGAGAGTTTTCGTCCGGCACTGCCGAGCTACGGCGACTTCGTGGCGCGCACTCGGGAGCCAGCGCTATTTGCACAATCTGATCGTCCTGACGCGGTTGAAGATGAATCGGGGGCACTCTTTGCGCTTGCCATCGAGTTTGCTTTTCGACTTGGAAGTTCGCCCCACCGTTTTTTCGGGGGCTTCGAGCGCGCTACGCTCGACGCAAATCTCTTCTCTGCTGCAGCCGTCGACACAACGTCGCCCGACCTGCTGATGCTGGCACGGAATGAGTACTTCGGCCTGGCGGCGGGGTACGCGTACACAGTTGGAGCGCGACGCCCGTTCACCGCGTCAGCCGGCATGCAGCTGCGCGCGATGCTTCCCGTTTCGGCGAAGACCATCGAACGAAGGGGCGTCGAGGACGCTGAATCGGAGAACACGTTCTTTGCGCGAAAGTCGGTTGCCCTGGGTGCCTTCGTTCCCGTGAGCCTCGGTATCCGCGTCATGCCGGCTGCTGACCTGCAGTTCACGTGGGCGCCCGGTATCACGTCTGTCGGACTGGATGGCAGCCGGAGTATCGCGCGACAGCAGCGCACCAGCATTGCATTGCGCTTCTACCTGAGCAAATCTTGAGTACCAACGCGAGCGAATACATCCGGCCATGGGCGGCCCTCTTACTGGTCGCGCTGGTCGTCATAGGGTCGCCACGTCTGGCCTGGTCACAGTACACGCTGAGTGGTCACGTTTATGAGGCGGCCGACGGCGAAGCTTTGCCGGGTGCGACGGTCGCCGTGCGCGATACGACGCTGGGCACGACGACGAATGCCTACGGGTTCTTTTCTCTTACCGTCGACGAACCGCGGGTGACCTTGCGCGTCTCGTTTGTGGGCTTCGTGACGAGATTCATTGAGGTCGACTTGCTCGAAACGGGTCGCCTGGACGTGATCCTGGAAGAGGAGGTCATCACGGTCGAAGACATTGTAGTGACCGCCGATCGGTACGAGCTCACCGAGGAGGTCACGTCGACACGTATGGGGCTGGTGAAGCTCACTCCCAATGAAATCACCGCAATACCCACGATTGGCGGTGAGGCTGATCTCATTAAGGTGGCGCAGTTGCTGCCGGGCGTGGCATCCGGGAATGAGGGAAGCACCGGCATGTTCGTGCGGGGCGGTACCGACGATCAGAACCTCGTGGTACTCGACGAGGCGGTGGTGTACAACATCGGCCATCTGTTCGGCTTCTTTTCAGTCTTCAATACGGACGCCATAAAGGATGTACAGGTGATCAAAGGTGCCTTCCCCGCCCGCTACGGGGGTAGACTGTCATCCGTCGTTGACGTGCGAATGAACGAGGGCAGTTCGGAGCGCTACAAAGCAGAAGGTGGCGTTGGTATCCTTACGTCGAGACTGACCGTTGACGGACCCATCTCGTCGCGGGCAAGCTTCATGGTCGCCGGCCGGCGAACGTACATCGACAAGGTGTTTGGCGTCTTCGGCATCGAGTTGCCATACTACTTCTACGACGTCAACGCCAAGGTCAACTACAAGCTGGGCGCCAACGACAGGTTGTTCGTCAGTAGTTACTTCGGCAACGACGTGCTCTCGATTGCTGAGGAGACGCAGGCTGACACGACGTCCAGCGACGATGACATTGAGGGCGATCTAGATTTCGGATTCAAGCTCGGCAACTTTACATCCACCGTACGCTGGAATCATATCTACCCGAGCGAACGGCTGTTTTCGAACGTTACGTTGCACCAGACGGGCTTTCGATATGATATCCGGGGCAGCTTTGTCGATAATCAACTCTTGATCAGGTCGCGGATTCAAGACCTGGGTCTGACTGGAGACTGGGAGTTCTTTCGCGACCCTGCCACGACCGTATCGTTTGGTGGTCAGGCGCTGATTCACTGGTTCAGGCCGAACGTAGTGAGCACTGCCGGAGAGATTACTGAGTTTCTTGCCTCGCAACGCGGTGATCTGGTGCGCACGTCTGAGTGGGTTGCGTACGCAGGCGTGGAGCGGTCGTTCGGCGATGCGGTGCAGGTTGATGCCGGAATGCGTCTCTCTGCGAGCGCCACCGGAGGCAAGTGGTACGCCGGCCCTGAACCACGCATCTCGGCGAGAATTCAGGTGGACGAGAATAGTTCGGTCAAGGCGAGCTACAGCCTTATGCGGCAGTACATGCACAGGGTTTCGTCTTCATCTATCGCGCTGCCAACCGACTTATGGTATCCGGTCACGAGGCGAGTGAGGCCGCAGCGCTCTCATCTCGTATCCGCGGGATACACGCGGGCGTTTCACGGAATGAACAGCTCCGTTACCGCTGAGGTCTACTACAAGTCGATGGCGAACATCATCGCTTATCGCGAAGGGGCGAGCCTGATTCTGAATGACAGTTTTGAAGACGAGTTACTCGCCGGGTCTGGTCGCGCGTACGGTGCGGAGGTGCTCGTCCGAAAACAGCAGGGTCGCTGGTCAGGTTGGCTGTCATACGCACTGGCGCGTGCTGACCGGCGCTTCGATCTGCTGAACAATGGGGTGCGCTTTCCCGCAAAGTTCGATCGACGACACACCTTCTCGTTTGTGTCCATGGTGGATCTCAATGATCGCGTCACCTTCTCGACCGTGTGGACATACTCATCCGGCGGTAGGTTCACCGCGCAGAACGGGCAGTTTCTTATGCCCGACGCCTCATACACCGGCATAGACCTCGTGCCAGTTTACACCGCCCGCAATGCGGTGGAGCTGGCGCCATCCCACAGACTGGATATCAACTTCATTGTGCGGACTGGCCGAAAGGGTCGGTTCCGCGGAGAATGGCACTTCGGCGCCTACAACTTCTACAATCGTGCCTCTCCGTTCCGCGTTGCCATTCGCTACAACGGAGCTTCGTACCAGTACGTGCAACAGGGTTTGTTTGGTTTCATTCCGTCGGTCTCCTACAACTTCAAGCTCACTTCGCAATGAAGGCAAGTATCTCAAAAGGAACTGTGCTGACGGGAATTCTTTTTGCGTTCGGCGCCGTCGGTTGCGACCTGTCGAACATACCGATTGATGTGGCGCCGGCTGAGACGCAGCTCGTCGTTTCATCGGTGGTCGGCCCCGGAGACATTCTGCTTGTAACCGTGAGTCGGAGTTTCTCGGCACTCTCTGCGACCGACGCCGACAGTCTTGAGGCAGACTTTCTCGAGCGTCTGCTGGTTGACAGTGCGCTCGTCACCCTGGCGCGGGGTGGCGAAGTCGACACGATGCTATCGCTGCCGGATGTCCCCGGAGTTTATGCAACGGAACTCCGGACTCCCGAGGAACTCGAGCCCCTAGAAATCTCCGTGACGGATCCGCGTAATGGCGACACGGTCTCGGCGACGACCGAATACATGCGGTCGGTCTCGATCGACTCGGCCTCGGTCTCTGAGGAGTTGTCGGCTACTGGTGAACCCACAACAATTCTCCACTACAGGTTCGCCGATCTGCCGGGCGAGAGCTATTACGCGGTGTATGCTTACAGCTCCAGCCGAGATCTGGATCCGGACTCGCTGGCCGGATCGTCGCTGGACGGTCAAGTAGATGTGTTCCATCAGAATCTGATAGCTGATCGCGCACTGGCCGGGTCAATCGTGGAAAACACCGTTCGGATTCCCTTCTTTTCGGTAGAGGAGAGCGTGGTGCTGTCAATCGGTCACATCTCTGAGGGGTACTATCGCTTCCTCCAGGCGCGTCGCCGCACAGGTGGCATCGTTTCCTCGCTGGCAAACGAGCCAGTCAACCACCCGACAAATGTTGAGGGCGGGCTTGGTTACTTTTCAGCACACCGACCGACGGCCATTATCGTTGACGCAGCTGAATGATCACCGACCCATCCGCTTTTCGCGCTGATACGCCAGGGTGCCGCGAACGCGTGCACCTCAACAACGCCGGAGCGTCGCTAATGCCGCAGTCTGTGGTATCAGCGGTAAGCGACTACATCAACCTGGAGGCCCGGATCGGAGGCTACGAGGCGGCCGCCGAGCGGAGCGATGAAATAGAGGCGGCCTACGGTGCTGTTGGCAAACTGGTTGGCGCTGGCGCGAAGAACATCGCGTTCACTGAGAATGCGACGGTAAGCTACGCAACTGCTCTTTCGGCCATCCCGTTTCAGCGAGGTGACGTACTGTTGACGACCGCAAATGACTATGCGTCGAATCAGATACAGTTCTTGTCGCTGCAGTCGCGTGTTGGCATTGAGGTCGTGCGTGCGCCAGAGTCTGATCAGGGAGGCGTTGATCTTGACGCCATGCGTCGTTTGATCCGAACCCGAACACCACGGCTCGTTTGTGTGACACACGTTCCCACAAACTCCGGGCTCGTCCAGGACGTTGCGGCGGTCGGGGAGATGTGTCGCGAGGCCGGAGTTGTCTACCTCGTTGATGCCTGTCAATCCGTTGGCCAGATGCCGGTCGACGTTGCCAGCATCCATTGCGATTTCCTTTCAGCGACGGCGCGCAAGTTTCTTCGTGGCCCGCGCGGTTCCGGATTCCTGTTCGTGTCCGACCGAATCCTGGACGAAGGGCTTGAGCCGCTGTTTGTCGACATGCGCGGAGCGGACTGGATTGGTGCAGATCAGTACGCGCCAGTGAAGTCTGCGAAGCGGTTCGAAAACTGGGAGTTCGCCTGGGCGCTGGTACTTGGAACGGCCGCGGCTGCTGAGTACGCGCTGGCGGTGGGGATCGATGACATCTGGGCTCGAACGCGGGCCCTCGCCGAGCGAACGCGCACGAGGCTTGCGGAAATCCCGGGTGTCAAGGTACTCGACCGCGGCGACACGCTGTGCGGAATCGTGTCGTTGCAACTCGACCAATGTGACCCGGCGAGCGTCGTCGACGCCCTGCGCCGCCGAAACATCAATACGTCCTCACAAACCCGCGTTTCGGCTGTTATCGACTACGACGCAAAGGGGGTCGACGCCAGTCTTCGTGTATCTCCGCACTACTTCAACACCGAGGATGAGATCGAGGTCGCCGCAGTGGCACTGGCGGAAGTCATATCAGCTGCGTAGGCTCTCGGTCTGCCGGCAATTAGATATGTTGCCGGGGCTGGATCAACGACGGGGACGAACAAATACGATGGCTCTGAAGCTTTCATCTGAAGACCGCGACGACGCGATCGCCGCACTCAAGCTATATGCGGCGGATAACTTTGACGAACCGATGGGCAATCTTGCAGCGGGGACGCTACTTGACTTCTTTCTCAAGGAGATCGCACCCTCGGTCTATAACCGCGCCGTATCCGATGTGCAGGAGCGCCTTCAGGCGCATCTCATGGACCTGGACGTCAACGTGCACGAACCAGAATTCCCAACCACGCGGCGCCGCTAGTGCCGACGTGGACTGCAGTTGCCGGCTTCGCGGTAGCAAGCCTGGCCATCGCGGCCGCCCCGGGTCCAAGCTGGGCGTATGTAATTTCGACTACCGTGCGCGCGGGGTTCAGGGGTTCTTTGTTTGCAATTGCTGGCAACGGGCTTGGGATTCTGATCCACGTCGTGGCAGCAGCACTCGGGCTTTCAGTTCTCGTGGCGGTCTCTCCGGTCGCGTTCAACGTGGTGAAATGGCTGGGCGCGTTCTACCTAATCTATCTCGGCCTGCGAACCCTGGCGCTTGGAAAACGACCACTGAGCGAAAGCGACCATGCGACTGATGTCCGCATAAGTCAGGTGTTCCGGGAGGGTGTGCTCGTCAACGTACTCAACCCGAAGGTGCTCATTCTCATGTTGGCGCTGCTACCCCAATTCGTTGATCCTCTCGGCCCCTCGGGGCGTTTACAGACATTATTGGTCGGGTCCATTCACGCGATTATCGCTAGCGGAGTCCTATTGACTGTCGCCGGCGTCACAGCGCGCGCGCGTGTCATCTTCGGTGCGGACTCTCGAGCGACCCGGTGGCTCCGCTACGCGAGCGGAGCTGTGCTGATAGCTCTCGGGGCAGAGTTGGGTATTGTCTCATAAGGACTACGTGCTCATAAGGACTACGTGTCTCATAAGGACTACGGCGGCAGTCCCCTTAAGCGGTAGTTGGGCCGGCTGATACTCAGAGGACCATGAGTACGCCCACCGCCGCGCGGCCATTCCCCTCATATATCCCCGCTCTGGACGGATTACGCGGCTTGGCCGTCCTTGCCGTAATCGTATTCCACCTCGCGCCGCACGCCATGGATTCCGCGTACTCGGCAGAGGTCTCGCACGTCGTTTCGTTCTTCAGGTTCGGCTGGGTCGGGGTCGACTTGTTTTTTGTTTTGTCGGGGTTTCTTATCACGGGAATCCTCTACGATAACCGGAGGGGCGCATCTCTGCTTCGCGCCTTCTACGGTCGTCGGCTGCTCCGCATCTTCCCGCTATACTACGCCGGATTGGCCGTCTACACCGCGGTGATTATCGTTGTCGCGGCGCCTGACGCAACGGCTGCCTTTTTCGAGTCGCTGCCGTGGCACGCGGCCTACCTGACGAACATTCGCGTCACGATCGCTGGTGCCTGGGCCGCAGCACCGGTGCACACCAGCCACCTGTGGTCGCTGGCCGTCGAGGAGCAGTTCTATCTGCTATGGCCCGCTATCGTCCTTGCCGCGGTGAAACTGTCGCGATCACCGCGTCGAACGCTTATCGGGATATGCGTCCTCCTCGTTCTGGTCAGCATCGGCTTCCGGCTGTACCTATTGCCAGGCTACCAGCTGGGGGCATATACGCTGCTTCCAGCCCGCATGGATGCACTCGCGATCGGCGCGCTCGTCGCCCTCTGCGCGCGTGGCACCGAAGGGGTAGCACCACTCCTGAATCTGAGTGGTCCGGTGGCTGCCGTATGTGCGCTCGCGTTGGCCGGACTTGCGCTGCTCTCGGCTGGCCAGTGGAGCTACCTTCACCCACTGCAGCAGGGGCTAGGCTACACACTTTGGGCAGCGTTCTTCGCGAGCATATTGATTCGCAGCGCCGGTAAGGAAAACGGGCGTCTAGCACGTTCGCTGCGACTGCGTCCGCTTCTCTACGTCGGACGAATCAGCTACGGACTCTACCTGATCCACTATCCTGTGATCTATGTCCTGGACAGCGTGGGCATGAGGGAGTTCGGGTTTGTACTCTTCTGTGTGGCCGTCTTTGTTGCGTCGTTCTTGATCGCAACCCTGAGTTGGAGGTACCTGGAACTGCCTCTCCTCAAATTGAAGCGCCGGTTGCCCTATGGAAATGCAGCCGACGCTTACGAGACCGCTTCGGAGCGGGTCGTGCAGCAGGCTGCCTGAGTGCGATCAGGCTTCAAGCGGCCCACGTAAATTCGTATCGTATATGCTCGAACTAGCTGACAGCGTGCGCGATGCAGAATCAATCAACTCCATCTCCGTGGCCCGACCTCGAGTTTTCAAGCTGGCGTGAAACGCTTGAAACGCTACACATGTGGACGCAGATTGTCGGGAAGGTTCGCCTTGCGCTGACTCCGTGGACCAATCATTCCTGGCACGTTCCGCTCTACGTGACACCCTCCGGGCTCACCACGTCGACTATTCACGTGGGAGCGCGGCGACTTGATATGGAGTTTGATTTTGGTCGACACGACTTGACCATCCGCACAAGCGATGGCCGGCAAAGGGTACTGGCGCTAGAGCCCCGATCCGTTGCATCGTTCTATTCCGATGTAATGGGCACATTGCACGCATTCGGATTCCATGTCGCGATCCACAAAGTCCCGAACGAAGTCGCTGATCCCATTCCTTTTGACGAGGACACTACGCACTGCGCTTACGACCCGGGAGCTGTGGAGCGCTTTGCGCAGGTCCTGGGCCAGTCGGCGCGTCTGTTCACGGAGTTTCGGTCGAGTTTCCTGGGTA
>JANQRN010000133.1 GCA_028284545.1 Rhodothermales bacterium
GGGTAGCACCCGAGGACGCCAGGGACAAACCGCTTGTCGTCGTAAACCGACTGCTCACGCCGCTCGGACCAATGGTCGCAGCTGCTAATCCCTCGGGTCTCTGCCTGCTAGAGTTCACCGATCGCCGGATGCTTGAGACGCAGTTCAAGCGTCTTGCGCAACGGACAGGAGCGGTGCTCGCACCGGGGTCGAATGAAATCCTGACCCAAACCCAACGCGAGCTTGATGAGTACTTTGACGGCGCGCGGCGCGAGTTCACCGTCCGACTCGAACCAGCGGCCACCGGCTTTCAAAAAGAAGCGTGGGCCGCGCTGCGAACGATCCCGTACGGCGAAACGAGAAGCTACGCGGATCAGGCAGCGTCGATCGGGCGACCGACAGCCGTTCGCGCCGTCGCACGGGCAAACGGCGCTAACCCCATCGCGATCATCGTCCCGTGCCACCGGGTCATCGGCAGCGACGGAAAACTGACGGGCTACGGCGGCGGATTGCACCGAAAGCGGCATTTGCTCGAGATGGAACGCAGATTTGCGTAACCCGCGGGCGACAATCGACTGAGCTGAGCCGTTGTCGGCCGGTTTGACGGTTGAAAGAGAGATCCCGCTTGTTCGGCAACCATGCTTTCGCCCGTCATGACCCCTAGCCGTCTCACTGCCACCGGGTCAGTTCAATGCTGGCGATCATTCGCTAGCAGGCACGAGACGTCGGTTGCTGACCAATAGCAGGCTAGTCCCGGACGATCTGAAACTCCTCTGGTGCGCTGTTGCTCTCTCGTTCGCGCATCGTGATAACGTCCTGCGCCTCGTCAATATCAATTACGACCCACTCCTCGACCAGGTCCGAAAGCCTGGCGTCGCTAAATGCCAGCGACAGCACCGAATACCGTTTGCCATCACCCAGCGCATTGGCAACTGAGATGCTGTAGGTACCGGTCCCGTCTCCACCTTCGAAGCTCGTACGAAAAGAGCCTGAGGCGTCGAAGTACAGGATCAGGTCGGCGAAGACGCCGGACGGGCCGTTTTCGTCTGAGAAGCTTCCGACTTCCCAGGTGTCGGCGAGGATTGCAGCGGTGAGACGTACTACTTCCTCCTCCTCCGCGGGATCTGAGTCGCAGGCCGAGAGACCGACCACTCCTACTAACAGTACCAGAATATTGAAATATCGCATGTCAGTCTCTTATTGTATAGGTGTCACCTACCATATACTCGCATTCGCGCCGGGCAGGGTGTCACCGCACGATGACATCCTGATCGGGAGCCAGACTAAATGCCACCGCTGACCCTCAAGGTGTACAGGAAGTCACGACTGCTCGTTGGCATGGCCTCCTTCGGAGCGTGCGCAATGTTGTTGTTTGCGCCAACAACTCTGGCTCAGCACCTACACGACGCAGATCAACCGTACCCCGTCGTTTCGCCGGAGTCGGTCGGACTCTACAAAGGCAGACTAGACACTCTCGTCGCGATGACGCAGTCGTGGTCTGATGAAGGTCGCATCGTTGGCGCGGAGATTCTGATCGTCAAGAAGGGCCAAATTGCCCTGCACGAAACCGTCGGCTGGAGTGACCCGGAAGCACAGACTCCGATGCGGCACAACTCGATCTTCCGCCTTCGATCGATGACTAAACCCTTTACCGGGACTGCAGCACTGATGCTCGTCTCCCAGGGGCTTCTCGACCTCGGAGCGCCGGTCGGACAGTACTTGCCGTCCTGGCGCAATCCGCGATCTGGCGCGATAACCGTCGAGCAATTAATAACGCACTACAGCGGCTTTGTGCAGAATGGCACCCCAGAACGCGCGTCAACCTACCCGAATCTCCGAGCCGTCGTTGATGCTTCGGGCGAACAGGGTCCACAGGGTGTCCCCGGCGAGAAGTTCGTCTACAGCGATGTGAATACCTTTGCACTCGGCGCACTGGTCGCTGAACTCACCGGTACCCCACTCGCTGATTTCATTCGCGGAGAAATCATTCAGCCGCTCGAGCTGGATGACGTCTACGTGGGGTTTGCTACTGACGTAGCGTGGGCAGCTCGCACAAACCCCACGTATGAGCGGAACGACTCGGGCGCTTGGGAACAGTACTGGGCTCCGACACAAGATCTCTTTATACCTTGGTTCAGGGCTTCGGGTGGGATGCTCGCTACCACGCTCGGCTACGCGCAGTGGCTTACGGCATGGCTGGACCCGTCGACACCGACCGGCCTGGCGGTCGGCGGACCCGGTGGGCTGCTACCTGACGGGCTTGCGGCGCGTGCCCTCGAACTGCACGGCGAAGACGAGATCGCCGGATACGGTTATCATTGGGAGGTGTGGAACGAGACTCCCCTCATCTTCGGTCACTCGGGCTCGGACGGCACACTCGGCGTCGCCGTCCCGTCCCAGCAACTCCTGCTCTTCTACTTCACGCAGTCAAGGCGCAGCGGGACCATCGCGGAGTGGCTGGAGGCAGCGCTGGAAGCGACGGCGCCAGTGAATTGACCCGTCTGCGGCCTGTTCCCTGGACCGCCAGCGTACCGCCGCCTAAACCAACGGCACGCTCAGTCTTGTTTCTTGAAAACCTTTTCAAGACCTTTGGGGCGCCCTGACGTCGTGTTTTCGGATTCTCAACCGCGGCACCCGGAACCGTCTCTCTTCAGCCAGCCCATCCGCCTCATGTCCCAGACCCCCGAGCCGAAAGACGCCCCAGTGTGGGAATTCGTCGACGATCGGGCCACCTTCCGCCTCCCGGAGGCCGACCGCACGCGACATCTCTACTTCCCGCTGGTCGGTAGCGGCCAGCCCTTCGCTTCGGTTACGCCTTCGATGGCCGGCGACCACGCCGCCAGTCACGACAGTTTCCTCTCTGTCCCCTCGTCCGTAGAGGCGCTTCATGAGTCGCGCTGGCGTCGAGGAGTTTGGCTCCGCATCGAAGGCCACGACCCGTGGGCCGCAGACGGCGGGTCTGCGCGGCAACGCGCCGCGCGCTTTACTTCGAACGAGGCAGCCACGGTTACGGCCGGGCCGCTCTGGCAAATGGTCGCGCGCACTCATGCGCCGAGTGGTGTCACCGCTGAGCTAACCTCACTCGTCCCGCCGGAGGGAGGAAGCGAGGTGCTGCACGTAACCATCCGCAATAATGGGGAAAAGCCTGCGGCCCTCGATGTCGCGGTGGCCGTCCCAATCTACGGGCGATCAGCTGACAACCTGCGCGACCACCGCCACGTTACGTCGCTCCTGAATCGTGCGCGCGCAACGACGCACGGCGTCGTTGTATCACCCACCATGATCTTCGATGAACGCGGGCACCGACGTGGCGACACGGAGTACTTCGTTTTCGGTTGCGACGACGACGGTCAGCCTCCCGCTTCTGTCGGATCAAGCCTGCATGATTTCACCGGTGAACGGGGAGACCTCGACTGGCCCGCAGCCATCGTCGATCCCGACGATGGACGCGTCACCGCACAACGCGACGGAGATGAGGTCCTCGCCGCGCTGACGTTTGCGGCCCGCACATTGCAGCCGGGTGCGTCCGCCACCTACTCGATCGTGATGGGGATCGCAGGTGCAGCGCCAAATGCGGCTGAAATACTCGACCAACTTGGCGCCGGGTCGGACGTACTTGAACGGACGCGTGTTTTCTGGGACAAACAGCTCGACACCCTCCACTTCAGCTTCGACGATCGAACTCGGGATGGATGGCTGCGGTGGGTCGGGATCCAGCCAATTCTCCGACGCCATTTTGGCAACTCCTTTCTGCCATACCACGACTATGGCCGCGGCGGCCGTGGGTGGCGGGACCTCTGGCAGGATTCGCTGGCACTCCTGCTCATGGACAACGGCAACGTAGAGGAACAACTCTACGGACACTTCGCCGGTGTCCGCATGGACGGCACAAACGCCACGATCATCGGACAGGAACCCGGAGAGTTTCTGGCAGACCGAAACGAGATCGCGCGAGTATGGATGGACCACGGCGCCTGGCCGCTGCTTACCGTACGGCTCATGCTCGACCGGACCGGCGAGATTTCTTTCCTGCTGCGCACACAAACCTACTTTCGAGACCGGTTCGTCAATCGCGCGCGCACCGTAGATACGTCTTGGACAGAAGACGCGGGAATCGTGCAGCGCAATCAGCACGGCGCAGTCTGGCAAGGTACAATCCTGGAACACCTCCTTATCCAGCATCTCACGGCCTACTTCAACGCGGGCCACCACGGCTGCCTGCGACTGGAAGATGCTGATTGGAATGACGGCATGGACCTCGGCGCGGAGCACGGCGAAAGCGTCGCATTCACGGCGCTGTACGCCGGCAACTTGGCCGACCTTGCCGACCTGGTCGACTGGCTGAGGGAAGAGGGACACGAGTCATTGCACTTCGCGTCCGAGTTGGCAATTCTGCTCCGGAGCCCGGTAGAGCTCGATGCCGTTCGGCGTCGTGCAGTGCTCGACGAGTACGTAGCGGCTATTGCTGACGGTCCATCGGACTCGACGACAGTTGACGCTCTTGGGCTCGCGGCGCGATTGCGTGAACTATCTGCGGCCCTGACCACCCTCGTACGGGAGCAAGAGTGGATTACAGACGGCGATTACGGCTGGTTCAACGGGTACTACGACAACAACGGAGGTCGTGTTGAAGGGCGCTTTGGAGAATCCGTGAGGATGACACTTACCGGACAGGCGTTCCCGTTGATGGCGGGGCTCGCGTCCCCGGAGCAGGCCCAACAACTTTATAGGTCAGCTCGTACGCACCTCTGGAGCCCGGACATGGCTGGATTTCGGTTGAATACCGACTTCGAAGAGGTGCGCATGGACCTAGGCCGCGCCTTCGGTTTCGCCTACGGCCACAAAGAGAACGGCGCGATGTTCACGCACATGGCAGTGATGTTCGCCTTCGGCCTCGCGAGGTACGGCATGGCGCGGGAAAGCTGGGAGCTACTCGACGATCTTTACCGGCACACCCGTGACTTCAATCGCTCGCGAATGTATCCCGGCCTGCCTGAATACGTGGACCCCTCGGGGCGCGGTCGCTATCCATGGCTTACCGGATCCGCTGCCTGGTTCCTGCACGTGATGCTCTCTGCACTCTTCGGCGTTCGCGGCGAACGTGGGCATCTGGTTGTCGCGCCGGCGCTGCCCGCGGCTGCTTTTTCCGATGGCAACCCGTCAGTAACTCTTGGGTTTGCCGGTCGACGCCTCAAGGTTGACTTGCGCAACCCCGAAGCGCTTGAAGCCGGCTCGTACGACATCTCAGCCGCTACGCTGGGAGGGCAAGAGCTCCCAGTTCAGGGCGGCCAGCTTCGCGTTGATCGCGAGCTAATCATGGCGCTCGACGATTCAACAGCACACACGATCACCGTTCACCTCGGGCCGCGCGAAACGAGCGCGTCCTGACCCGGAGGATTTCCCATGAGCAAGTATCGGTACGTAATGCGCGTCGCGCTCACCGTCGCAATGGGCGGCTTTCTGATGGGCTTCGACGCTTCGGTGATCTCCGGAGTCGTGAAGTTCATCGAGCCACAGTTCGACCTCTCGAAGATCGAACTCGGCTGGGCTGTCAGCTCGCTGACGCTCACGGCCACGCTGGCGATGATGGTGTCTGGTCCGTTGAGCGACCGCATCGGTCGAAGAAAGGTGCTGTTCCTCGCGGCAATCCTTTACGCGATCTCCGCCATCGGGTCGGCACTTGCGCCGTCCTTCACCATGCTGGTCATCGCGAGGATGATTGGTGGATTCGGCGTCGGCGCTTCGCTGATCATCGCGCCGATGTACATCGCCGAGATTGCACCACCGAGCGCGCGTGGGCAAATGGTCTCATTCAACCAGCTCAACATCGTTGTTGGCATTTCCGCGGCGTACTTCACGAACTACCTCATACTGCAGTTCGGACAGTCGGACGCCGGTTGGGCGCAGTCGCTGGCGTTGGGCGAACACAACTGGCGCTGGATGCTCGGCCTCGAGACGCTTCCGGCCCTGATCTACTTCGTCGGACTCTTCTTCGTACCTGAGAGTCCGCGTTGGCTAATGCTGCAAGGCGAGGAGGCCACCGCACGCCAGATCCTCAACCAGGCAGTTGGCGAGGCCGAGGCCGAATCGGAAATGACAGAAATCCGCGCGAGTCTGGCAAAAGACGCCAACAAGCAGAAGGCGTCAGTAAGAGAGCTGTTCGTACCAGCAATGCGACTCGTGCTGATAATTGGAGTGGTTATCGGCGTGATCCAGCAGATTACCGGGATCAACTCCGTGTTCTTCTACGCACCGATGATATTCGAACAGAGTGGGATCGGAACCGACGCTTCGTTCATGCAGGCCGTGCTGGTCGGCCTGATCAACCTGGTCTTCACCATCGTGGCGATCATATTCATCGATCGGATCGGTCGCAAGCCGCTGCTGAATATCGGTCTGTCTGGTATTGCCCTGTCCATGTTTCTGCTGGCCTTCGGTTTCTACTCTGCGACCTACACACTAACTGGAGAAGCGATCGCCGACCTCCCGGCAGAAGTGAATACCGAGGCGGTGTCGCAGCTCGAAGGGACCACCTTCGACGGCGACGTGGCGTTCAAGGAGGCTGTGCGCGGTGCGATCGGCGAGGATCTCGCGACCGAGTACGAATCCACGTTCATCAACGCCGCGATCTCGATGAACCCATGGCTGGTCCTTATCGGCGTACTCGCTTTTGTAGCGTCTTTCGCCATTTCGCTCGGGCCCGTGATGTGGGTGCTCTTCTCAGAGCTGTTCCCAAATCGGATCCGAGGTATCGCGATCTCGTTCGTGGGCCTCATCAACTCTGCCGTCAGCTTCGGTGTGCAGTTCATTTTTCCGTGGGAGCTCGCCACCCTGGGCAGCGGCACGACGTTCCTGATCTATGGTCTCTTCGCTGCAGCCGGGCTCGTCTTCGTACTCATGGTCCTTCCCGAAACGAAAGGCCGTTCGCTCGAAGAACTGGAAACGCTCCTCGTTAAGAATCCGGCGTAATGCGCCGCGACCTACATATGGACTACTCTCTGAACAAGTTGAATCACATGTTGCACCAGCGCACCCTCGCAGCCGTCGCGACGTTCGTCATACTGGTCACCGGATGTGCACCTCCAGACACCGGCGAAGGTTCGCACGACGGGCCCGTCGCCGTTGAAGTCCGGATGGAAGATGGCGCCTACCGGATGTATCGCGGCGGCGAGCGATTCTATGTCCGGGGTGCCGGTCTCGAGCGCCAGCCTCCGGGTGCGGGTAGCATTCCCGAGCTCGCCGCGCGCGGCGCGAATGCGCTGCGTACCTGGCGCGTCGACGAAGCAGGCACGACCGGCCAAGACATTCTGGACGAGGCGCACGCCAACGGACTGGTTGTACTCATGGGCCTTGAGATAGGGCGCGAGCGCGACGGCCAGGGCGTCGGCATATTCAATTTTGACTATGACGACGAAGACGCCGTCAACGCACAGCTCGAGCGCGTGCGCGAGCAGGTCATGCAGTACAAAGACCATCCGGCGCTCTTCGCCTGGGGCATCGGCAATGAACTCAACCTGGAGTCGGAGAATCCCAGAGTCTGGAACGCGGTCAACGGGATCTCGGAGATGATCCACGAAATAGATCGAAATCACCTGACCACAACCAGTCTTGCCGGCATTGGTCCGGAGCTCGTCCAGCAGCTGAACGAGCGGGCGCCAGACCTGGACATCGTCAGTATCCAGAGTTACGCCGATATCGCGAATCTCCCTCGGTACATCGAAGAGACTGGACTCGATCGACCGTATCTCGTAACCGAATGGGGCGCCACGGGTCACTGGGAGGTAGAAAAAACGCCGTGGGAAGCACCCATCGAAAATACAAGCTCGGTGAAGGCCGACTTCTACCGCGAGCGGCACGACACTGCAATCGCCTCCGACGAGACGCTCTGCCTTGGGTCTTTCGTCTTTCTCTGGGGACAGAAGCAGGAACGAACGCCAACCTGGTACGGGATCTTCTCACCGACTGGAGAAGCGACCGAATCGGTAGATGTGATGGAACACATCTGGACTGGTGCGTGGCCGACCAACCGCTCTCCGCGACTCGAAACTGCGACTCTCGATGGCCGCAGCGCGTACGACGGTATCTATCTCGACCCCGGAGCTGCCGTACCAGCGACAACGGACGCAAGTGATCCAGACGGCGACGCGTTGACCTACCGGTGGGAGATTATGCGCGAGACGACCGACCTCGGCCTTGGCGGCGATCAGGAGAGCGTACCCGAAAGACTGGACGGTCTGATAAACGAAGCGTCGGCGCCTTCCGTTACCATGACCGCGCCGAGCGAATCGGGCGCCTACCGCCTCTTCGTGTATGTCTACGACGGAAACAACAACATGGCGCATGCGAACGTGCCGTTCTACGTGAACTAGTTCCGCGAAAGACGTCGCGACCATTGGGGAGATACGGCAAGGCGTTTGCGGTTACTGTGACTGCAATCACCCCGCTACCCAATGGCCCGCCTGGCTGCAATACCAGCCCTGTTTCTGACCCTGGTGTGTTATCCGCTGGACGCCACCGCCCAGATCGGGGACACATCCGGCAGCGTACACCTGACGAATTGGCCGATCGACCGGCCAGGTCCAGCGTCGGGAGTCGAGGCACCTCATCTGACATATGAGGACCACGAACTGTTGCCGTTCATCGAGTCGCTTCGGGTCGACTACCGATTCGCCTCCGGCAACGATACAGACGGCAGGGGCCACACGCTGGAGTTTCGGATTTCGTGGATCGAAGGGCGGGAAGGGATTCTGAACGGGCGTCGTGTTGACGCAACGACTATGCCGTCGGGGATAGTCATTGAATCAGTCGACCTGCTCATGGACGTGACCAAAGAGGCGAGGCTACACCTCCCACTTCACAACATCGACCTTGGACCGTCGCCGGCCCATACTGACGTTTCTGTTGAGGTCACCTCTTTTGACTCGCTTCTGGTCGACCCGGAGAGCCGCGGGGTCGACATCAACTACCTGTCTGCCTCAGACACCAGACGCATCATCAATGAAGGCTTCGAACTCTCGAACATTCGGATGGTGCGCGTAGTCTTCAGAGCTGACCCTACCGCACCTTCCGCAGCTGATGCCCGCACAACTGGCACTCCTCGTCAGTCGAGCCACCGGGCTGTCGTAGTCCCGCACATCGACCTGTGGTTGACGTTTCGAGGTTTTCGTGGCGGGTGGTTTCCGCGCATGCGCCAGAACACAACACGAGGAGAACGACACGCAGGCGGTGGACGTGGACGAGCCGAACGCGACGACCGCGACATTCCCCGTCGGTCACGTCGCATTGCGGACGAAAGCGACGATGATGACGATGACGAAGATGATCGACTCTATCCGGCCGCGATCGCGGGAGCCGTGGCCATTGGTGCCGTTGCCCTCGCCGGCGGAACCATCGGCTACTATGGCAGTGCGTCGAAGGCACCGATCGGACTGATGTCCGGGTTCGTCCGTCCGCAGGGCGGCGCGCTGCTCTACGTCGCCGTAAACCCCGAGGTGCTCGGGGCCGGGGATGGATCCGAAAGCTTCTTCGCTGGAATCACCGCGTTCTACAACATGTTCGACCGCCGATCACCAAAAAACCCGACCATCCATCCCGCAATCGGGCTCGGCGTCTATGCAACTGAGGAAGGCAGTGATGACGTCAGACTTGAGGGCAACGTCTCGGTCGGACTCGTCGGGACGGCAGGGCCTGCGGTCCTGCTGGCAGGGTACGACATCACAACGAGAGACATTCGTTTTGGCGTCGGAGTGAACCTTCGCCGGTGGTGATTACCGCCCGTGTCAGAACCGATCGAGGCGGTACCGCGGGACCTCAAACCCCTCCGGCAAACTGTCCTCATCTCCGATCGCGAGCGAAGCCAGCATCATGCCGGTCGCCGGGCTATGCTTGAAACCACTTCCCGAAAACCCACAGCCCACGACGAGTGATGGACCCAGACGCGCAATTATCGGTGCTCCATCCGGGGTCATCGTGTACATGCAAGGCTCGACGATCACTGGCTGGCTGCTGTCTGTGAGTGGCAAGTGTTCCCGAACGTATTCGCTCACGCGACCGATGTACCATTCGAGGCCGGCGACATCCCTCGCGTCCGGGTCGACCTCAGGCCCACCGTGATAGAGTACCTTGACCAGCCCGGGGTATTCGCACGACGGTAGAGCATACACATCGGTCAACCTCGCGTTGAACAAGATCGGGCACCCGTTCGCGATGCTGTATTCGCCCGACGGATCCCGCCAGTACGTGACCGGTGTCGCGATGCTCTGCAGGAATGGTGAGAGCCGCGGCAGCAGCTTTGCCGTCCACGGCCCAGCAGCGACCACTACCCTGTCAAAGCGACCGGTCTGAGATGACTCGTTTGAACCCGTTTGAAACGTTACTCGCGCGCCCGACTTGTCGTCTATCTCAACGGCGACTACGCGCCCCGTGAGAACCCGGCCGCCCGCCGCCAGAAACCCCGACTGGACCCCGCTTAGGCATCGGTACGCAAACAGAATGCCGCCGCTCGGATCCCAGACCGCCCCCCACTCTGCCGGATACCGCAACATCGGATATCGGGACGCGATTTCTTCGCTTGTCAACCACGCGTACTCGCGACCGCCCTGTTCCAGTACGGCCATGTATTTGCCCAGGTACGGATCGCCGTCCGGGCCAAAATTGATCAGGCCCGTCGTGACGAGCAACGACTGCCCAGACGCTGCCTCCAACGATCGCCATCGATCCCGCGAGTAGTCCAGGCGGTCCAGCGTGTCGTCTCCAAGCAGACGGAACGCGCGC
>JANQRN010000173.1 GCA_028284545.1 Rhodothermales bacterium
TGGAGGGCCAGCCCGTTTTCGTCCACGCGGGCCCGTTCGCAAACATCGCTCTCGGGCAGAGTTCGATCGTCGCAGACCGACTTGCCCTGCGGCTGTCAGACTACGTTGTCACAGAAAGCGGATTTGGCGCAGATGTCGGATATGAGAAGTTCTGGAACGTCAAGTGTCGGTACTCCGGACTCAAGCCAGACGCCGTGGTTGTCGTTGCAACGATCCGCGCGCTCAAGATGCACGGCGGAGGCCCGGCGGTGAAGACCAGCGGCAAGCTCGATGCAGCCTACTCAACGGAGAACCTGCCGCTTGTTGAAAAGGGCTGCGACAACCTTCGGGCGCACCTGGAAATCGTCAGACAAAGCGGGTCCAACCCGGTCGTTTGCATCAACGCCTTTCACACCGACACCCCTGCCGAGCACGCGGTGGTCAAGCGTATTGCCGAGGAAGCCGGAGCCCGCTGCGCCATCTCCCGCCACTGGCAGGACGGTGGTGTGGGCGCCGTGGAGCTGGCTGAAGCCGTACTCGATGCGTGCGAAGACGGCGACGACAGTTTTACGCCGCTGTACAAGCCAACTCTTCCGTTCCGTCAGCAGGTCGAAAGAATCGCCACCCGGGTCTACGGCGCCTCGGGCGTAACGTGGTCTGAACGGGCGCGCGAAAGAGCGCTCCGACTTGAGGGCGACGACCGAACACAGGACATGGCGACCTGTATGGCGAAAACCCACCTCAGCCTTTCACACGACCCAACGCTTAAAGGCCGGCCGACCGATTTTGAGATACCGGTGAACGACGTGCTGATCTATCGTGGCGCCGGACTGATTGTCCCAGTTGCCGGTGCGGTGAAGTTGATGCCTGGCACGGGATCCAACCCGGCCTACCGGCGCATCGACGTCGACGTCGAGACCGGAAGGGTGCGCGGTCTCTTCTGAGCACTACCTGACCCTTTGCGGCCAGATATTGCGTTTGTCTTTCCACACCCTTTCGGCTATCGTAATCCAATCTTCGCGCCAGCCTTCCCGGAAGCCTTATGAACTCACCCGTTACTCGCGGACGAGCTGCTCGTCTCGCTCTTCCGTTCCTCCTGTCGTTCCTGCTCCTGTCGTGCCTGCTCGTCCTCACGTGGCATACGTTTGCGCCAGACGGACATGACGGCAAGCACGGCGGCGCCATCGATCTGGCGGCGGCAGCAGAAGCTCCGCGTCCACACATTCGCTCGTCGTTCTCGCCCCACGCCACGCGAGATGACGCACGGGCTCGCGTAGACTGGGAGCTCATGCGGCTGCGCGACCCGTCGACCGGTCGGATTCCGCCGAACGCACGCGCGCGTGACGTAGCATTCGCACAGGCGCTGCGGGCAGACGCAGTGCGCTCAGGCAAGGCCGGCAGTGGGTCGGCCGCCGCATCCTGGACGCTGCGAGGCCCTGTCAACGTCGGCGGTCGTACCCGCGCACTCGCAATCGACCTCGACTATAACGGCGCCTCGAATCAGCGCATAATCGCGGGTGGTATTTCCGGCGGGATGTACCTGTCTGAAGACGATGGCCAGACGTGGGTGCTCACGAGCTCCCTCAACGACCACGCGAGCGTGACGACCGTCGCACAAGATCCATCGAGCCGAAACGTCTGGTACTATGGAACTGGTGAGATCAACGGAAACTCGGCATCGGGCAGCGGGGCGTTCTTCTACGGCACCGGGATCTTCAAGTCGACGAACAGTGGCGTTTCGTGGAGCCTGCTGTCGAGCACCTCGAACGGCGATCTGTTTTCGTTCGACAACACCTTCGACCGCGTGCGTACCGTCGCCGTACACCCGACAAACGGCGACGTCTACGCTGCCATCCACGGGCAAATCGTTAGGTCAAAAGACGGTGGGACGTCCTGGGTTGCCGTCCTAGAGTCAGATCCAAATCTAGTCCGCGACACCGACGTGCACATCGCTTCCGACGGCGACGTCTACGCCGTGCTCGGGCGAAGCGGCTCCGGCAACTCCACCTATGGGATATTCTACTCGTCCTCGGGCGACGCGGGCTCGTTTACGAACATCTCACCACCCACACTTGCCAACGATCCGTATCGGATTGTCCTGAATTCCTCTCCGTCTGATCCGGCGACCGTGTACGCGTTCGTGCAGGCGACACCCGCAGGCGACACGGCCGCAGATCATCAATTGTTTCGGTACAACGAGGGCTCTGGGTCGTGGAGCGACCTGTCGTCGTCGATTCCCAACGAAGCGGGTCTGGCAAGCAACGCGTCGATGAGCACGCAGGGGGGGTACGACCAGATCGTCGTGGTCCATCCGACAAACTCGAACACCGTGTTCATCGGCGGAACCAACTTGTACCGGTCGACAGACGGTGGCCAGAACTTCACCCGAATTGGTGGCTACCTCAATCCGAACACGTACGGTCAGTTCGACGGGCACCACTCCGACCAGCACGCGCTGGTCTTCTATCCCAATGATGCCAACCGTGCGCTCTCGGGTAGTGATGGTGGCGTGTCGCTTAGCACAAACATTCTGGCCACCCCACACACGTGGACCTATAGGAATGCCGGCTATCTGACAAGTCAGTTCTACGGAGTTGGCATTGACCCGCAGGCGGGTGCCGATTTTGTTGTCGGCGGCCTCCAGGACAACGGGACGTGGGCAACAGAGTCTGCCAATGGACAAACGAACTGGATCTCGCTTTTCAGCGGTGACGGGGGCTTCTCGCACGTCGCGCCGGGCGCGGGCAAGGTCTACATCACGGCGCAGCTCGGCACCGCGTATCGCGTTACGGCACCCTCGTCGTACTCGAACATCGCTCCAGCCGGCGCGAGCGACTATCAGTTCATCGTGCCCAACGTGCTTGACCCCAACGACGCCCGCGTCATGTACATCGCTGAGGCCGGTGGCGTCTGGAGGAACTCCAATCTCGACGGCATACCAGAGGGCAACAGCGACCCGACAAGTATCAACTGGACTTTCCTCAGTGGATCTGCCCAGCCGGGACACAAGACGACCGCGGTGAGCGCCTCAACGAGTCCGGGCAACCGCATCTATTTCGGCACTACCAATTTCAGCTCATCGACGCAACTAATACGTGTCGACGATGCGGCTGGTAACGGCGCTGGAACGGCCGTAATGCCTCCTGTTACGTCCTCTGGTCTACCGCCAGTCGTATCTGACATCGCCATCAATCCGAGCAACGGCGACGAGGTGGTTGCTGTCTTTTCCAACTACGGCGTGGAGAGCCTTTGGCATTCGACAAACGCAGGCGAATCGTGGACGAATATCGGTGGGAACCTGGGTGGCGTAACTGGTCCGTCGATTCGATCTGCTGTGATCGTGCCGACTAACTCGGGCACCGTTGTCGTCGTCGGCACGAGCGTCGGCGTGTATTCGGCGACCGGGCTAAGCGGCGGAAGCACGAACTGGACGCCTGAAGGCGGCTCGCTGATTGGAAACGTCGTGGTAAACCAGGTCATCTCGCGGCCCGCGGACGGTACGGTCGTCGTTGGCACGCATGGGCGAGGCGTTTATCAGGCGACGATACAGGGCGGTGGCGGCGGCAGCGCACAAGCCGCAACGAACGTGACGAGCCTTACGATCAACGCGACGCTTTCAAATACTCCCGCAAGTACCACATTTGAGCTCTCGAACGCCGGGGCTGGCACGCTGAACTACACGATTGGTACCACAGAGTCCGCCGCCCAGTCGGTCGAGCTCGGCCCACCCACAAGAGAGATTGCAGATCACTTGGAGGTAATACGGCAGCGCAAGCAGGACAGCCCATCGCCGGGAATTTCCTCCAGCACGGCTTCGGTCAAGGCTTCGAAAACCAGCTCGGGAGACTTCCTGATCTTCGACGACGGCAATGAAACGCAAGACCAGTTTGTCGGGTGGGGCGACGGCGGGCCCCAATTCCAATGGCTAAACTCATTCGTTTCGCCAGCAGGTGGGTTCCTGCTTGAGAGTGTCCTGGTGTTTATGAACACCGGCAGCCAGAGTTCAAACGAACTGGGGGTCTTCATCACCGATCCGCAGGGTAACGAATTCATCTCTGGAACGGTAAGCCTGAGCGCATCCAGTGGCGGCGAATGGTACGAGGTG
>JANQRN010000197.1 GCA_028284545.1 Rhodothermales bacterium
AGCAGGGCGAAACTCCCGACTACCGACTCTTCCTCTCGCCGCTATCCGATCCGATCATCATCCTGTTCCTCGGTGGTTTCCTGATGGCGCAGGCAGCAATCAAGGAGGGCGTTGACAACGCCCTCGCGGGAGTGATACTCCGCGCCTTCAGGGGACGCCCCAGGTCTGTGATGCTCGGCCTCATGCTGGTCACCGCGGCATTCTCCATGTTCATGAGCAATACCGCGACGACCGCGATGATGATCACGCTCGTCGTGCCGATGCTCGGGCAAATCCCGAAAGGTGACACGATTCGAAAGGGCCTGCTGCTCAGCGTGCCTTTTGCGGCGAACATCGGGGGTATGGGTACGCCTATCGCGTCGCCGCCAAACGCTGTCGCGGTTGGCTTTCTCGAGAAGGCCGGATTCGACGTCTCGTTTCTGGAGTGGATGCTGATCGCCGTTCCGCTCATGGGCGGGCTGCTGCTGTTGTCATGGATCATTATCTGGAGTGTCTACCGTTCAGAGGACAAGACCCTACACCTCGAGCCGCCAGAAGCCCATATCACCGCCCGTGGTGCTTACGTGATCGGCGTCATGGCGATCACGATTCTGCTCTGGCTTAGCGATGCCGTTCACGGACTGCCTACTGCTGTCGTTGCACTCTTTCCAGCGATTGCCTTCACGGCTACCGGCTTACTCACGCGGAAGGACTACAACACGCTAGAGTGGCATATTCTGATGCTCATAGCGGGTGGTATTGCGTTGGGGCTGGGTATGCGCGAGACCGGACTGGACCAGCTTCTGGTCGGCTCGGTCCCGCCGACGGGTAAATTCGCGGTGGGTGCGATGGTGGTGGCCACGCTGCTATTCTCCACCTTTATGTCCAACACGGCTGCGGCGAACCTGCTGCTGCCGATTGGGGTGTCGATGGCCACGGCTGCTTCGGGCGTCGGTAGTCCCGCAACTCTGCAGCTGGCCATGAGCGTGGCCCTCGCGGCGTCGGTGGCGATGGCGCTACCGATTAGCACACCGCCAAACACCATCGCTTACTCCCATGGCGAGCTCACGAGCCGGGACATGGCTGTGTCAGGGAGTATCGTGGGCGTTATCGCGGTAGTCCTGATTGTGGTGTTTGGCGGCTCCATTATTCAATTCTGGCACGGCGCATAAGCCAGGCAGTGGTTGTTTTTGGGCGAAAACTGTGCGGGGCAGAAACCGGGAGCCGGTTGGGCCGTTTCGCAGCAGTCTGATCGAAAACCCTCATCAACCCATTCTCGCTCTATGCGTGCTGTTACCCCGCTGATTCTGGTCGCACTTCTGTTTGCTGGCTGTGGCAATAAGTCTTCATCCCCGACTGCTGGTGGGGGCGGAGCGGGTGCTGATGGGGACTTGTTCAAAGCGAGCGGCGACTACGCCGGATCACATATCCTGATCGCGTACGCCGGCGCACAGCGCGCGGGCGAAGATGTCACCCGCTCCAAAGAAGAGGCGCTGGAAAAGGCCCGCGGCATCGTTTCTGATCTGATGTCGGATCCCGCGAAGTTTGAGGAGCTGGCTCGCACGGAGTCAGACGGTCCGAGCGGTCCGAACGGCGGAAGCCTCGGTTCGTGGACGGCAGGTCAAATGGTCCCCGAGTTCGACACGGCAATTGCCGGACTCGAAGTCGATGCGATAACGGAAGAACCGGTCGAAACGTCTTTTGGGTATCACGTCATCCGGCGAAACACGCTGATGGTTCCGCATTTTGGAGCCGAGGCATTTATCGTCGGTTTTGCCGGACCGCAGTCACCTCCTGACGTTACCCGTACAGCCGAGTCTGCCGATTCGCTCGCACAGGTGATCAAGGATGAGTTGACGACTGAGAACTTTGAAGCGCTCGCGGTCAAACACAACGATTTTGCTGACAGTGTCATTTTCCTGGGCGGATTCAAAGACGGCGACCGAACTCCGCTGCCGGGTCTGATCGATGAACTGAAGGAGCTCGAAGTTGGGGCGGTTGCCGGTCCACTGTCATTTGGTGGTGGCTTCGCGTTCGTCAGGAGGGCGAAGCTGCAACAACGCGCTGGCGCGCACATCCTCGTGGCATATGAAGGGGCCCTGCGGGCTGCACCGACGGTGACCCGCTCGAAAGAAGAGGCGCTCGCGCAGGCCACGGCACTCGTGGAGCAACTGAGCGCATCGCCAGATGAGTTCGCGAGTCTGGCTGAGCAGCATTCTGATGGCCCTTCGGGACCACAGGGTGGCAGCCTTGGCGTCTGGTTCCGCGGCCAGATGGTGCCGGCCTTCGACACTGCTATCGACGAACTGGACGTGGACGAGATTGCACCTGAGCCCGTGGAGACGGAGTTTGGGTATCACGTCATCCAGCGGCGGGCACTCTCGCAGGAGTAAGCGGGCGAGGTTGAGGGTTGAGGGCCGAGGGTGGAGGTGTGGTCGGGGTAGTGAATACTGAATTTGGGGTCGGTTATGACATTTGTTGGAATGCGGGTGACGAGCCGCTGGAGAGGTTTCGTTGCGGTTGCGGCGTTGTCGATGGCATCGGTAGTCGCAGCTTCGGCGCAGTCTGAGGACGACGCAGCGCGCAACGCCGAGTTGAATGCGTACTGGGAGGCGGTGTCCGCAACGATTTCAAGCGGTGACTTCGAAGGTTACGCGGCAACGTACCACGGCGATGCGGTACTCGTGAACGGCATGTCGGGCACGACGTATCCTATTGCGCAGGCGCTGGCCGGCTGGAAGCAAGGCTTCGACGACACTCGCGACGGAAAGGTAGACGCCAGTGTTGCGTTTCGGTTTTCGAAGCGCCTGGGTGACGAAACCACTGCGCACGAGACAGGCATCTTTCACTATACAGCGAAGCCGCCCGCCGGCGTCACTGGTGGTCCAGAGGCCGCGGAGTACTTCGTGCACTTCCAGGCGCTGCTGGTCAAGAAAGACGGATGGAAACTGGTGATGGAGTACCAGATTGCAGCGGCCACATCAGAAGAGTGGGCTGCACTCGGTGATCAGTAATCCCGTAGAAGTACTTCATCGCCAACGCTAACGGTCCCCGGTACCACGGTTGAACCGTATACGCCGAGGCAACCATCCCTATCGCTGACCACAGCTCGGAGCACCTCGGGTTCCTGCAGGCCGGTGTCCGGGTTTACGTTTACAACTACGCATCGGCTGTCGCGCTTGTCAACGCGCATTCGCAGCGTCCCGATCTCGAGTACGCGGCTCACCCAGTCGTCCTCGGCGAATGGAACACCGTCTGTCGTCTCGATCAGAATGTTGGGACGGAAACGCTCGGTGCGTAGCTCCACGCCTGACGTTTCGGCAAGTTGAACGATCGTGCCCCTCGTGATAAGTGACAGTGGGAAGGTGTCGAAGATGCCTCGGTCCTGTCTGATCACGCGGACCCCTCCCGCCGAGAGTTCATTCGGCAATCTCGGATCCGTTACGTCGAACACGGTTCCCGACGGTGTTCGGACCATGGTCCGCGACTGATTCGGTCGAGATGGGTCGACAAAGTAGGGGACGAAGTCCCGCATGTCTGGCCGCTGTCGGATCGTGAGCCAGGGAAATCCACTGCGCGGTACATCGTCGCGAACGAACGCCCACCGTCGGTCCCCCTCGAAGCCGTGCCAGGAGACGGCCGCCTCCGTGAGGGCCTCGCCCCGCATCGATTTGACAGGATACCTCCATAGTCCGACGACTCGGCCAACGGACTCCGGGTGATTTGCATTTTGCATGCGCTCTTCGTCGGCAATCAGGAAGACGCCAATGTACGTCGAATGGCCAACCTGTCGATACGGGCTTTCCCCACAGTCACTTGCGCGCATACCTCGCTGGCTGCGAGACGCTGCGCGACAATCTTCCAGACGATGGAAGACAGCGAGATTTCAGTTCAGGCAACCGGCCGGTCGTACAACTATGGCCTCGGGTATCTACGCGCATTTTGCGTCCTGTTGGTACTGGTACACCATGCAGTTCTGGCGTATCACCCGTTTGCTCCGCCAATCCCCGAAGACATGCCCGCGTCCCGTTGGTGGCTGGCGTTTCCCGTCGTTGACGACGGACGGTCTGTCCTGATAGCTTATTTCACTGGTTTCAACGACACGTTCCTGATGGCGACGCTCTTCTTCGTCTCGGGCCTCTTTGTTTGGGGTAGCCTGAAGCGAAAGGGCGTTGCCCGGTTTCTTGTTGACCGGACGGTACGGCTCGGTATACCGTTCATCGTTGTCGCCCTCCTGATCGCGCCGCTTGCGTATTTCCCGTCGTACCTCCTTAGCGGCGGCCCGGGGAATGTGGCGGGATTCTGGTCGATGTGGCTGAGTCTTGGCAATTGGCCAGCCGGTCACGGATGGTTTATCTGGCTGCTGCTCGCTTTTGGCGCGGTGGCCGCCGGCGGGTGGCACTGGGTCCCGGCCTGGGGTTTCTCGCTGGGGGATGCGGTGCAAAAGATTGAGCGTCCGCGCACGCTATTCCTGGTGCTGGTCGGCGTTTCCTGGATCGCCTACGTTTCCATGGACATTGGTTATCCGCCGGGGCACTGGACCACTATTGGCCCGTTCAGCTTCCAATCCAACCGGTTACTCTACTACTTCGTCTACTTCGGCTTTGGGGTTGCATTTGGTGCTTCGGGCCTGCAGACAACGATACTTGCGGGCACGGGGGCACTGGCTCGGTCGTGGACATCGTGGGTGTTCGCGGGGGTGGTGGCGTACGCGCTTGTGTTGGCACTCAGCAACCTCGACGGAGGTGGCAGTTTGCGAGTGTTGTGGGACGCGCTCGGCGGGCTGGCGTTTGTGACGAGCACTGCGGCCAGTTGCCTGATGCTGCTGGCGCTGTTTACGCGTTTCACGTCAGGGGCAAGTCGCATCTGGGACAGTCTCGACCGCAACGCGTACGGGATGTACGTCATCCACTACCCGCTCGCATCTGCCGCCATGTACCTGTTGCTCGATCTGCGAGCACCGGTGTTAGTGAAGGCACTTATGGCCGGTATCGGTACCGTTGCGGTTACCTGGGCAACGACCGCATTGTTGAGACGCATACCCTTAGTCGCGAAGGTCCTATAGACGCCGCAACGACCGGCGTTACCGGTAGTACTGTGAGCGCAAACGCAAACGCCGCAGCCCGTTAGTACGAACTGCGGCGTTACGAGAGTGGAGATGCCGGGAGTCGAACCCGGGTCCGAATAGTCGAACAATCAGGCGTCTACGTGTGTAGCCGATCTATTTAAGTCTCGCCCGCGTGGAAAGCCGATTGGCGGGGCACCGCGTGGGCCAAGGTCGATCAATTTCGGGTTCGCGCATTCGACCAGCATACGCGTTCCCTAGTCTGTCTTGTGCCATGCCGGCGGAAGAGGTGACAGACGCCCTCAACCGCCGACAGATGGCAAGGCTTAACTCAGGTTATAGCTGAATTAAGCGGCCATCGCGTACGAGTAATCGTTCGCATTTGCAATTTCCCGGCAGTTTTTACGAGCTCACCAGGAGGCTCGACACGCGACCTGTTGCAGGAATCTACCCGTCGAAACCAAGACCATCCCCATTATTGACAAAGAACCGCCGATGTAACGCGCAAACCTCGTACCGGGTTCTTATCGGCCTGTCTTTTTGTCGCGTTCAACCGCGTTTCCAATCGCGACGATGCCCTCGGCATCGAAGGATTCTTCGAGGTCGGTGAAGACAGCGCGGCGGATGCTACGCTTGAGGAAGGGCATTTTGCTGCGATGCCCGGTGAAGTAAACGCGATAGGGGTGCACCAACACGCGTACAAAGGTGTCATTCACGCGGGAGACTTCGATCGAGACTTCTGTATAGTAGAGCCCCCATCGGTTCACCAAGCGCGGTTCGGTGGCGACAACGTTTTCGGCGACGGAGTTCGTCACTTCCCATCCGGCATTCTGCACGGCGCGTCTAATCCGGGCGTCGATGTCGAGTGACGCCCGAGTCGGCTGCGGCATGGCGTCAGCGCCCAACACCCCGGAGGTGTCATCTGCGTTTGACGCATTGCGTACTGCCTTGCCGGCATCGAAGTCCACGTACAACGGCGCAAGGGAAGGGGAGCAGCCGGTGAGAAACGCCAGGGCCAGTAGCGCGGGCAATAGAAAGCGGACGCGGCACACACCCGCAGGTGCTTGCTTCTTGATCATGCCGCATCCTTCGTTCATCATAATTGCGCCCTCTCGAACACAACCCGCTCCCCCTCACCTTTGTTGCGCCAAAAACCAGTGCCCTACGGCGTTGGTCTGGCGAGCGCAAAAAAAAGCCAGGTAGACATGCTCACCCAAACACATCTACCCGGCTGCGGAGGCCTCCGCAGTGCACGAAACTACCATGCACTCCAACTCCGGGGGCGATTAGCCTCGCCGGAGGCTACCTATCCTTTTACAATGGGCGTGCCAACCCACTGGAAACACTCTGGAAACGTCGAATACGGGTCGATTAAGGCGATTGGACGGCCTGATGTGATGGCGGGCGTGCAATAATCATCCACGATGCCAGACGGCCGTTGCAGGATGACACAGCAGGATGACACAGCAGGATGACACAGCCGGATGACACAGCAGGATGACACAGCAGGACGAGACCGCAGCCCTACAATGACTTACCCGAGCCGGGACATGGCGTGGACGCCAACGAGCTCATCGAGGAAGGTGAGGGCGTGCTGATTGAACTCGTCGGGCTGTTCCATCATCGGCGCGTGGCCGCAATGGTCGATGAACACGAGATCGGAATCCGGGATGTTTTCGCGCATCACCTCGGCAACGTCGGGCGGCGTGATTCTGTCGTTTGCGCCCCAGACTAGCAGGGTGGGAGCGTTTACCGAACGCAGGCGCTCGGTGACGCTCTCGGCCTGGACGGCGCGCGCCATGCGAATGAGTCTTAGGGCCCGGGCCCGGCTGTTGACGATCTCATAGATTTCGTCCACGAGCTCGACTGTCGCGAACTTCGGATCGTAGAACGTGAACGCGGCCCGTTCTCGCAGTTCGTCTCGGTCTCGTCTCCGGAACACGGAGGTCCCCATTTCCACTTCATAGACGCCCGAGGCGCCGCACAGAATCTGTCCGACCACGTTCTCTGGGTGGTTTATCGCGTACAGGAGGGCGATGTGGCCACCCAGCGAGTTGCCGATGAGCACTAGGTCCCCGAGTCCCATGTGAACGACAAAGCTCCGCACGTAGTCCACGAGCCCGGTGACGGTCGTTTCGGGCAGCGGCAGATCGTAGATCGGCAGGATCGGAACTAGAACTCGGTGTCCGGCGGATGCGAGTGCATCGATGGTTTCGGTCCAGTTGGTCCAAGCCCCCAGCATACCGTGAAGCAGCACGACAGGCGGTTGTTCAGTCTTGGGCCCCTCGTCGATAAACCGGTATCCGTCCTGTTTGCGGACAGTAAAACTACTTGGCATAAAGGTGCGACTCACGCTTCACGAACTTCATTGTGGCCCGTTAATCCCCGTTTTCTTCAATCGCGGTCTGCAACCGCGACAGTAGACCCGCGTTTCAAGTCCATATGGGGCGGTTCGTTCCACAACCCGTGTTCAATTCCAAATATGGGATCCCACGGAGTTGAGAACGTACTTTTTCGGCTGATTCTCGTATCTTGCGGGCTTGTGGCTATCTCGAGCCGGCGCCGCATAAGTTAGGTCCGGCCTAGCCCACCTGTTCAGCACCAAAGCGATTAATATGCCCTGCGGAAGAAAACGTAAGCGTCACAAGATTGCGACGCACAAGAGAAAGAAGCGACTCAGAAAGAACCGCCACAAGAAGAAGGGCCGGTAGCCATTCCCGATGTCTGGTAGTTTTCGTGCAGGCCTGTTTGGAACGATCGTGGGCGCGGCCACGGGCTTCGCTCTCGGGATGATCCTTGCCCCGGAAGAAGGGAAGAAGCTGCGCCGACGCATTGCATTTCATCTCGAAAAGACATCCGCCCAACTTGGGGAGTTCATAGAGTCATTTGGCGATGAGGCCGAGCTCAGCGAAGCGCGCCAGATGGGCGAATCGCTGGTGGCTGACGTCGAAAAACGCGCCCAGAAGATCCAGGACGACATGGACGAACTGCTCTCGAGTATCCCGGATGCGAAATCGGTAACCCGTAGTACGTGAGCACGCCCAACTTCTCGATCCTCCTGGCTCCAGCTGAAGGCAAGCTGGAAGGGGGCAACCCGCTGGCGCCGGATATGTTTGACTACCGGTCGTCAACCACGTTCAACTACTTCCACGATCTCAACCCTGATCGGCGGGTGCTGATCAAGGCTGTGCAGGAAACGCTGGACGGCAAGAAAGCCGCGGTCCAGAAGATGCTCGGGGCGAAGGGCGACGCCCTCGACGCGGCGGTTGAGGCAAATCGTGTTGTGATCGGCGCTCCCCTGATGGCAGCCCTTGAGCGGTATAGCCCTGGCGTCATGTACAAGGCGATGGACTTCCAGTCGCTCCCAACCGGGGCCCAGCGTCGCCTCCTTGAAAACGGAATCATCTTTTCTGGACTCTTCGGAGTGTTGCGCCCGGATGATCTGATCCCGAATTACAAGCTCAAGATGGACACGTCCGTTCCCGGTATCGGAAAGGTTTCGTCTTACTGGAAGCCGAAGGTGAGTCCGCTGCTAAATGAGACACTGGCCGACCGGTTCGTCTGGAATTTGCTGCCTGGAATCCACCAGGACGCCTGGGACGACGCGGGCACCTATCGTGAAATGATCACGGTTCGCTTCTTCGACGAGAAGAAAGGCAAGCGGACGGCGGTGACCCACAACGTCAAGCCGCTTCGCGGTCGACTCGTGAACTACATTGTGAGCGAGTCAGCGGAGGATCTTGAAGCGTTTGCGGAATGGAAACATCCCGACGGCTACAAGATGGACCAGGACGCTTCGACGTGGGATGAAGAGACCCGCAATCGGGTGATCGTCATGGTCAAGAAGGTGCGTTAGCTGCGGCCAGCGCCGCCACGCCCTCCAGCACCAACTCGGGCCGTACCTCTTGAATCTCGCTCAGGTGTTCTGCCAGCAACTCCGCCGCACCACCGGTCGCAAGTACAACGGCGTCGTCTCCCACTTCCTGGAGTATTCGCCGAGTTACCCCGCGTACGCCTTCGACGAATCCCCACATCACTCCCGCCTGGACAGCATGTGCCGTATCTCGACCGATCGCGCTAGCTGGTAGGTCCAGCTCCGCGCCAGGAAGCTGTGCAGTCCCGCGCGCCAGTGAACCCCGCGTGAGCCCAGCTCCGGCGAGTATCGGGCCGCCGAGGAACACGCCCCCGCGGTCCACCACTTCGATTGTTGTGGCGGTTCCCGCGTCGATCACCAGCATCGGCTTGTCCGCCCGGCGCGACGCGCGCCACCCCCCGGCGACGGCCGCAATGCGATCCGTCCCCAGTGTTTGCGGGGAGAGATAAGACATCACGAATGGAAGGTCCAATCCGGTATGGATTTCGAAGGGAGCGGGCCAACCGAGGTTTGCGCACGCGATCCGCAGGCGTCCCAAGACGCCGGGTACAACCGAGCAAACGGCAACACGCTTCGGTACAGGCCCATCTGCTGCGGCGCGGGACAGGGTCTCGGCGATCGCAGTGGTACCAAGCACCGTGTCATCCGGCACCGTGTCATCCGGCACCGTGTCATCCGGCACCGTGTCATCCAGCGTAGCCGTACCCAACAAATGCTCGTACTGATATCGCGTACCAGGCACGGGAAGCCTGCTGCCATCGTTTCCGAACGCGGCGGCCTTCAGCGAAGAGTTTCCAATGTCAACGGCTAAGATCATTTGTCTGGCTGTACCATATGCGCGGTGTGCCTAATGTCTGCGCGTGCTCGGCACACGTGACAGGTCACCTGCGTGGAAAGCCTGGAGTCCGACGTCAGTCTCAACGAGCGCCGCGCCGTCGTCCTGGACGCCCGCGAAGACACCTTCTACTGGATGACCGTCGACAATCTGTTGCATGTGTATCCGTTCGCCGACGTGCCCAAGGCAGGTCCGGTAGTCACGCACGAGTTCGCGGGGATTCGCCATGCGGGTCACCGCCTCGTCAAGTTTCTGCACGAGGATGGCGAGCAGTGCCATTCTTCGGATGTCAGTCAGTTCTGCCAGGGAGGTCGCGGGGCCTCGAAGGTTCTTGGGAAACTGCATCTTGGAGACGTTGATGCCAATTCCGATCGCGCACATGGTAGGGCCAGTCGAGTTGATCAAGATACCGGCCAGCTTTGCGCCGCGGTACTCGACGTCATTTGGCCATTTGATGGTACAATGTCTCTCCGAGACGGCCGGGGAGATCGGCTTCTCGTTCAGGGCGACGCGCGCCGCCCTACAGACTGCGAGGCTGGCGGCCATCGGGTAGAGTCCATCGCCTACGGCGTGCCCGGTAAGCATCGCCATGTACGATACCAGCAGGGAGGCGCCGGGTTCGCTGTACCATGAGCGACCCATCCGCCCACGGCCGCCGGTCTGATGGTCAGCGATTATGACCGAGCCGCCCCGTAGATTCGCTGCGTTACGCTGCGCAAAGCTGTTCGTGGAGTCGACCTCGTCAAAGACGAGAACGCGGTTCAGCAGGTGAGGCGGGAGATCCGATTCGACCTCCGCCCGAAGAAGCGGTCCGGCAGCGACGGCATTTAGCGATTCGGATGCGCCCATTGTGCGTAGTTTTCAGGACAGTCTCCGGGAGCGCGCTAGTACGTATCCGCGACCATCAGAGGTCGGAAACCTGGTGCAGTGATCACCGGACGCAGTATGGCTTTGCCGGAACGATTGTTGGACTGGATCTCAGGCTGAATATACATTCACGACCATGACTCCTTGCAGCCGGATATGAACGCAACGACCCGGATTTGGCTTCTCTCTGCCGTCCTGTGCAGCGTTGTTGTGATTCCGGCGTTTAGTCAGTCGGGCGCTCGGCCCAGGCAGTTGAATGAGCAGTTGCAGCGAGCACGCACGGCTCTTGTGAGCGGCACCAGTCTGCTTGAGGCGAAGGCGCGGGTTGATCGAGTTGTGTCCGCGCTCCCAAACGACGCGGAGGCACGTGTACTTCGCGCCGAGATTCTGTTGGCGATGGGTCGTTACGACGCGGCCGCCGAAGACGCCATCGTTGCGTGTGAGCTACAGCCCAACAACGGAACGGCCCATCTCACGCTGGCGGAAGCTGCCTTCCACATCGGCGATCCCGCGACTGCTGAGCGCTCGATGGATCGTTCCTCTCAACTTCTTGTCGACGATGGTGGGGCGCATGTACGACTGTCACGCCTGGCTCGAGAACTGGGCCTCCAGGAGCAGTCCGTTGCCTTTGCGCGAATCGCCGTTGCGTTGGCTCCTGCCAACGCGCGCGCAAACTATGAACTCGCGCGCGCCTTCGTCTTCGCGTCGAAGACTGATGCGGCAGCTTCGGTTCTTGCGAACGGCCTCGAGGCTGGACTACTGGCCAGCGAGACGGTACTCTCCGATTCACTGCTCCAGATTCTGCAGAAGCACCCCGCACTGCGAAGCTGGTTTTGAGGCGCGGCGAGATCGCCAGACGTAGAGCGGTGTCCTGAGCGTCGGACTACCTCAGTATGACGCGCTCGAGTCGGTATCGTCTCGGTCCGCGCGCTGGTGGATCGATCGTGATGTCGAGCACTACGCGGTCTTTCTCGACCTGGAGTTCTGACTCTTGCCGGAAGAAAGGAGCCGACTCTACGCGACGCTCACGAAGGGCGACTACTTGCTGCTCGTTGTTGGTCGTGAACTCGGCCAGCGTGAGTCCCCCTGAAGCTTCGCGAGGTACTACGCGGTACCTCCTTCGCGATTCTCCGTTCAGCGTTGTATCACTGAGCTGTTGGAAGTAGAACTCTTCCTGCCGCCTGGGCGATCTATACGGTGGCTCACCGTCAATCCAATGGGCAAACGGTACAGCGCTAGTTGCCGCGGGTGAGACGAGGCGAGCGGCCCATGGTGAAGACAATGTGCCGCTGGAGTCGATAGTCTCGGTGGCAACCAGCGAGTCGTCTACAAACGATCGGCGCACGCGTCGCGTAGCCCGTGGCGCTTCAGTTGGTCCGCCCGTTTCTTCGCCGCGCCTGACCACGTTCCAGACTTCAAGTGTCTGTTCTTCTGTATACGGTTGCGTCGAAAGCGCGTCGAATGCCGCACTCAAAGAATCCCATTGGATGTCAAGAATGGCGGATACTGCAACGCTGTCGGACGATAGCGGGAGAATCGCCCGCTGCGCTTCGTCTGATCCGCTCGCGCAACCCGCGACGGCGACGAGACAAGCGACAACCAGGCTGGTCGACGCATCCATGAAATTGAATCTGTGCCTAGCGCCTCTCACCCGCGACCAGATCGTTGTTTGTAGCTTCCTTCTGGCAAGATACCCAACACACCATTGTCAGCCAGCATGTCCCATCTAGACGGCACGGACCTGAAGCACTGCGCGGAGGTCGGCTTGAAGGCCGCTGAGGTTGCGGTCGCTATCATCCGGCGTGCGGCGTCTGATCTGTCTACGATTGTCGTACAGCAGAAGGGGAAGAACGATCTGGTTACGCAGGTCGACCGCGCCGCGCAAGACGCAATTATCGGCGTCCTGTCGTCGGCGTTCCCTGATCACGGTATCCTCGCGGAAGAACAGGAAGAGCTTGGTCCGCGCGAAGTTCTGGAAGAATCAGATCAGGCTGTCAGGTGGATTGTCGACCCGCTTGACGGCACAACGAACTTCACCCGCGGCTTGCCGCCTTACGCCGTAAGCATCGGTCTCGAAGACCACGGCGAGCCTGTTCTCGGCATAATTGTGAATATCCCTGCCAACGAATGGTTCGTCGGATACCGGGGCGGCGGTGTGACGCTTAACGGTTCGCCCGTTGTCGTTAGCGGTGTTGACAAGATTGGTGACAGTCTACTGACGACCGGCTTTCCGTATCGCGAGTTTGACAACGTGGATCGGTACCTGGCGAGCCTCCGGGGTGTCATGGCGAATGCGCAGGGGTTGCGACGTCCCGGATCAGCGGCGGTTGACCTGGCCTATGTTGCCTGCGGGAGGTTCGATGGCTTTTTCGAAACGGGGCTCATGCCCTGGGATGTGGCGGCTGGCGCTGCGCTGGTGTTGGAGGCTGGAGGTGCCGTATCCAGCATTGTCGGTTCGCGGAATCCAGTCTTTGCAAGCGAGATCGTTGCGACGAACGGACTCATTCAGTCTTCGCTTCGTCAGCTGGTCGAGGGGATCTCACCTGAAGCCGGCCGAGACTGAAATGCCAGCGACCGCTGCAGCCGCTCAGCAGTCTGAATTGTGTGACCCACCAGGCGGTGTTGTTGCAGACGTGCTACGACGATGGCAAGCGTAACGAGTGGCAATGAAGCTGCGAGTAAGACGAGGCCGTTCGTTTTCGCAGCGATAGCCCCGGCTACCAGACTGAGGTAGAGCACAACCTGTAGTCGCGTGCGACGAGTCTTTCCTGTGAGCGCGTTCAGAACAATCCAACCACCGACTATGGTGGTGACTACGAGCGTTGTGTTCGACGACGACGCAGTTGCTACGAGCATGCCGGGCACCAGAACCACGTCGGCGACCGCAAAGAAGCGATCAAGCGCCGGTGTTGGTTGCCGCTGTCTCGCAAGTCGCGCCAGTACCGCGAGCGCGGAGTAGCCACAGAGCCCGATGACGAGAACCGGTGCGTCTGCCCTGGTCCAAACCAGGCCAAGTGCGAGGACGCAAAGCGCCACACGAAGTCCGGCGAGCGCGCGCTCCACGCGATCGATGCGCTGCTCCATGCGCCGGTAGATTGGTCGCAATACGCTTGGTGGCAGCGGCGCACCGATGACGTTTTTTGCGCGGCGCCTGCGGCTCCGGCGTCTCTTGTCTCCTTGCTTTGGGGGTTCGTCAGAAGGCATTTGAGGAAGCGTGTCCCGATTGGGCGCCGCCGTGGCCTGGGTACAGCCCGGCATAGAGAGGTACGACTGAATCGCGCAAATTCACGCATTTGTCGTCACGTTCTGGTTAATTTGGCGCCCATTCGAGCACCAGTCCCACAAATCTTCCCGCCTGACGAATGAAATCATCCGGACACGGACTCCTTGAGGGCAAGAGCGGCGTCATTTTCGGTGCGCTGAACGAGAGCAGCATTGCGTGGTCGATCGCGGAGGCCGCGCATCGCGAAGGTGGTAGGTTCATATTGTCGAACGCGCCGGTTGCGAAACGACTCGGCTCCGTGGACGCACTCGCGGAGAAGACAGCGTCCAAGGTTGTGTGGGCCGACGCTACAAAAGACGAGGAGCTCGACGCCCTCTTTGAGACGGCGAAAGCTGAGTACGGCAAGGTTGACTTTGTAGTCCACTCGATTGGCATGGGCGTCAACGTTCGAAAAGATCGTGAGTACACCGAACTCAACTACGACTGGTACCACAAGACGTTGGACATCTCAGCCGTCAGTCTCCACCGTATCGTTCATAGCGGCATTTCGACAGATGCGCTGGCAGATGGCGGGTCGGTACTTGCGCTGTCATACATCGGCGCGCAGCGAATTTTCTCGAAGTACTCTGAGATGGGGGACGCCAAGGCGCTGTTGGAGAGTATTACGCGGTCGCTCGGCTATCGTCTAGGCCGCAAGGGGATACGCATCAACACGATCTCCCAGAGTCCGACTAAGACGACGGCAGGCTCCGGTATCTCGGGTTTTGACGCGATGTTCGATTTTGGCGAAATGATGTCACCTCTTGGTAATGCCGACTCCGAAAGCTGCGCCGACTACGCGGTTACGCTGCTGTCGGATCTAACCCGCATGGTGACCATGCAGAACCTGTTTCACGATGGTGGATTCAGCAGCATGGGGATCTCCGACGAGCTGGTTTCCAAGCTGGCAGAGGTGCTGGGCGGCGCAGACTAGCCATTTTATCCGCCAGCGGGTCGCGACGATACCCTATCTTGAAGGTTCGCCTTACACGGCGTCCCGGAGGTGAGACGACGTCAGCATGACCGGCCCCACGACACATCGACCAAACTGCGTGCGCGCGCGAGCCGCCCGGCGGATGCCTGCGGCTGCGGCAATCCTGCTGATGCTCGCCTTCGGTACGCGGGCAGGCCAAGCGCAGCCTGCCGCAACTGTCTCGCTTGAGGGCGCTTCAGAAATTGTATCTGCGGGTGGACTGGCGGAGCGCGTCCCCGCATCGCGTGCCGATGGCGATGCGGCACTATACACTGCGGACGCTCAGGTTTTCTACGCCCTGGTCGCTGGGACCGGTGTATTCCGCGGCATGGACCGCACTGACCTGCAGGCGCGACTAGAATTCCAGGAGCCCGTCTCAGTCGTGTCGTTCCACGGGCCATGGACGCGCGTCCGCACCAGCGAGGGACTCGAGGGCTATGTGGATGCTGGCCGGTTGTCGGACGTATGGATTCGTGTAGTGAAGAGTCGGAAGACCGTCTATGTGTACCGGGGGGAGGAGCTCGAATCAGAGATTCCTGCTGACATGTCGTACAATTTCTTCACGGACAAGAAGCAGCGGGGGGGTGTGATCAAGCCTGATCACTGGCGGACGCCCGAGGGTCGATTCTATGTGGTGGCCCGCAACCCGAACTCGCAGTTCCACCGTGCCTGGGTGCTGAACTACCCGACACCCGAGGACGCCGATCGGGGGCTTGAGGAGGGCATTATCAGCGAGGCTGAACATCGCGACATCGCCGCAGCCGCCGCGAACTATCGGATGCCGCCCATGGGCACGGCGCTGGGGGGCTACATCGAGATCCACGGTCGGGGTACAGGAGCGCGGACGAGCTGGACCCGCGGCTGCGTCGCCATTCCTGATGCCGAAATCGATCGCCTCTGGGACCTGGTCAAGGTCGGGACACCCGTCGTCGTAGAGCGTTAGCAAATTCGTCGCTCGGCTGTAACTTTTCGCAAAATCGCCGTAAACCGAGCGATTAGCTGTACTTCTGCATCCCCGGCACGACCGGGCATTTGGTCTTTGGCGTGGCACTTGTCACTTCCATACTGCTCTCGCTGGTCGCCGTGGCCCTGCTCGTCGTTGCGATAGTATCGAAGCGGTATCGGAAGCTTCTCGTCACCGGGGCGATAGCGCTCTTCGCGTTTGCGGCCTGGAAAACCATTACTTCCGCCGGCTTTCTGGCCTCTCTCTTCTTCATTGCGGGTTCGATCGCAGTGATCGGTGCGGTCGTTTACTGGACGTACCACATGTTGGGCCGCAGGAAGCGCCGGGGAACCGGCGAACAGGCGAAGCTCGCCGACCGCAAGCGAGATGCGCTCGGCCGCATCGGAGTTGCTGTGACGCCCCTTCGGCCAACGGGAACGGCTGAAATCGGTGGTTCCCGAATTCCGGTCTCTACGGAAGGCGAGTTCATCGCTGCGGGAAGCTACGTGCGCGTCGTTGCGCGGGATCGCAAGCAGTACTTCGTGCGTCTCGCTGAGCCTTCAGAGGTTGTCAGCGACGTCGTCGATCGCGCGCGCTAGACGTCGCGGAACAACTTGGCTGCATGGGACGTGATTGCGCGGCACGACCCACCCTCCAGCCGCGTCCTCATGTTTCCACGCTACGCCAGTGCCTGTTTCGGGCTCCTATTCGTCGTTCTAGTCGTAGGGTGCGCCTCCGAAGAACCGTTTTCTTACGCACAGCCAGCTGGTTGGGAGGCTGACGGACTCAAGTGGTGGGCCCCGGGGGCCGACACCACTGCGGCTTTCCGGGACCTCTCGACCCTTGCGACCATGGGCGTCAAGGACGCTGAGATCGTGTATGGCACGGGTTCGGCGGCTCGAGAGTCGTACGAACAGCAACTCAGGCGCGCTGTCAAGCAGAGCCTCATCGAGCTCATCCGAAACGAGCCAGAGGTAGTCGACTCCCTGCTGGAGAAGCTCGTTATGCCGAAAGTGACCGCCTCCAGTTCAGATGTGGAGGCACTAGTGGCGAGCTACCAGACGCAGGCATGGCGTTCGATCGGTCGTCACTTCAGGGGTCCCCGTCAGACGGTGAAGGTGGGCGGACCCGAGGTGCCAGTGGTGTACCCAGACAGCCTTCGAAAAGCGGGCGTGGCCGGCTCTGTCGAAGTCCAGATCTATCTCGACGAAGAGGGTGTCCCAAAGGCTATCTGGGTCGACAATCCTGTCCATCCCACGCTTGACGCCATTACGATGCAGGCGATCACAAAGGCGAGATGGCAGCCGGCCTATTTGCTCACCGGTGCAAAGTCG
>JANQRN010000213.1 GCA_028284545.1 Rhodothermales bacterium
AAGCCGTACGTGCGCCACATCGTTCTTGGCTACAACCATCAGGCCGGAAGTGTCTTTGTCGAGACGGTGAACGATTCCCGGTCGCGCACCAGAGGGTTCGCTGAGCGACGCATTGACGACCGACAAGCCTTCGAGCTTCTCTTCGCTGTCCGCTTCGATCGCCGATGCACCGATATGGTGGAGCAGCGCGTTCACGAGCGTTCCCGACCGGTGGCCAAACGCCGGGTGCACCACCATTCCCGCCGCTTTGTTCACGACGATGATGTCATCGTCCTCATGTACGATGTCAAGCGGAATTGCCTCCGGATCGATGCGAATTGGCGGCGGTCGCATCACGGTACACTCGATGTGATCGCCAGCAGCAACGCTGTACGACGGCTTGGTTTCGATGCGGCCGTTTACGGAGACATTCCCCTCCTTGATGGCTTTCTGCACTTTAGCCCGCGTGGCGTTGAGGACAAAGCCCGTCACATAGCTGTCAAGCCGCCCGCCCGCCGTGAAGCCGGGTGGAACGTTCAGGACGATTTGTGTGGGCACCCGTTCTTCCATATTGATCTAGCGCGAGCGCTTGCAGCGGCGATACCTATCGTTCGGCATCTTGTATACCGCGCCGCTAAACTCCCATCGAAGCAGCGTGCTCAGTACCGTAGATATATCGAGTGCGGTTCCAACGCATAACTCGTCAACGTGTTTGACACCGTCCCCGAGACACTCCCAGATGAGTGCCTCGGCGGGTGAGAGCGCAGCGTCGTTTGTCGTGGCTGATTCGCGGGCGGCCGGCCCGAGCACTTCGAGGACATCCTCGGGACGACGCACGAGCATGGCCTCGCCGCGCTGAATCAGCGTCAGGCATCCCGAGCTCGCCGCGCTGCTAATCGGACCCGGCACGGCGAAAACCTCCCGGTTAAGGTCAAGGGCGAGTCGAGCCGTCGATGACGCACCCCCCGAGATCCTCGCCTCAACGACAAGTACTCCAGAACACATGCCGGCGATGATCCGGTTGCGGCGCGGGAAATTCCCTGCCTCGGGAGCGGTGCCGAACGCGAACTCAGAGAGCAGCGCGCCGTGGCGAGCAATTTCAGATGTTAGTGCCCGATGCCTCGCGGGATAGACCACGTCCAGGCCCGACCCAAAGACCGCGATCGTGGATCTGCCCTGACGCAGGCACTGCCGATGCGCCCTGACATCAATGCCAATGGCAAAGCCGCTTACAACACAGAATCCGGCGCTACTAAGTGCTTCGGTAAAGCTACCGGCGACTGACAGTCCGTAGTCGGTGGGGGTCCGGGTGCCGACAACGGCAACGGTCGGCCGGCTGAGCCAGGCCGGCTGCCCCTGATGCCACAGGACCACTGGCGGTGCGACGCTGTTCCTGAGGAGATGCGGGTACTCCGCATCCCAAATCGTCAGCAGCCGCGCGCCGTGCCTTTCTGCGGCGGCGAACTGGTCAGCCGCATCATCGCGCTGGTTTGCGGCCACGATGGCCTTCGCCGTGGCGGGCCCGACTCCCTTGATCCTCGTCAGCTCCACGAATCCCGCAGCCAATACGGCTGACGGGGACCCCAACCTCCTGACGAGTCGCTGAATCCGTAGCGGACCAAGACCCTCGACAAGCGTAAGCGAGACCAGCGCACGACGCTCTAGCGGATCAGCTACCGTTGCTAGTAGTCGCTCGTCGCTGCTATCGACTGGATTTCCTCCCAGAGACGCGCCTTCAACTCGTCGAGCCCAATCTGGGCAACTGCGGATATCCCAACTACGGTCGGCTCAGACAGGGCCTTCCTTATCCGACCGAGCATGGGTGCTCGTTCATCAGGGGGCAGCAAGTCCATTTTCGTCACGGTCACGACGTGCGGCTTGTCGACGAGATCCTCGTCGAACATCGCGAGCTCGTTGCGCAAGACGGCATAAGTGCCGCGTGGATCCGGGTCGTCAGCCGGAATGACAAACAACAGCACCGCGTTGCGTTCGATATGCCGCAAGAATCGAGTTCCAAGTCCCTTACCCTCGTGAGCCCCCTCTATGATTCCGGGAATATCGGCAATGACGAAGGACTGGTAGTCACCAACGTAGACGACGCCCAGTGAGGGTTCGAGCGTTGTAAACGGATAGTCCGCAATCCGCGGCTTCGCCGCCGAAATCACAGAGACCAACGTTGACTTGCCAGCGTTCGGGAGCCCAACGAGACCCACATCCGCAAGCAACTTCAGTTCGAGGACAACCTCGTACTCCTCTCCCGTTGTCCCCTCCTGCGCATGGCGCGGCGTCTGGTTTGTGGCGGACTTGAAGAATGCATTCCCTTTGCCCCCGCACCCACCCCGCGCGATGGTGATGCGTTGGCCATCCTCGTAGAGCTCGGCGAGCTTTTTACCCGTTTGCCGGTCCGTCGCGGTTGTGCCTACCGGAACGCGAATGACAATGTCGGGGCCATCGGGACCCTTTTTGTTGGATCCGGACCCGGACGTTCCGTTCTTCGCGAAGTGATGACGGTTGTAACGGAGATCAAGCAGTGTGTACAGTTGCTTGTCTGCCTCCAGGATCACAGACCCACCGTCGCCACCGTCGCCACCATCCGGACCTCCCCGTGGCACGTACTTCTCTCGACGAAACGCAACGGCACCCGCGCCTCCGTTTCCAGATCGAACCGTGATCGTTACGTAGTCGACAAACTTCATGCTAACTGGACGACGTACCGGTAATGCCGTAGGTTTTCTGCTCTCGACCCACCCGCCAGACTATCCGACAGAGGCCCAACTGAAACACGTAACAATATATACCGACGGTGCTTGCAGCGGAAATCCCGGACCCGGTGGCTGGGCCGCGGTGCTGAGATTCAACAAACATGAGCGCGTTGTGTCGGGCTATGAACCGGAAACAACAAACAACCGCATGGAGCTCCGGGCGGCACTGGAGTCGCTTCGAGCGCTGAAGGAGGCGGTCCGGGTAAGCCTCCACACCGACTCCGCATACCTGGCGCGCGCGTTCAACGATGGTTGGCTGGACAACTGGCAGAGAAACGGATGGCGCACGGCTTCGAAGAAGCCTGTCGAGAACCGCGATTTGTGGGAGGCGCTTCTTGAGCAAGCGGATCGCCACAAGGTCACCTGGGTCAAGGTCAAGGGACACGCAGACGACCCCCTGAACAACCGGGTTGACGAGTTGGCCGTCGACGCAATGAACAACGGACGCTACAGTTCTTGAGACCAATCAACCGCCACCCTTCCTCTCGTCGCACTTATTAGCTCGCCGGCGAAAGACTCGGCCAGGGATCGAGGCACGCGGACGCGCATCGACGTCTCGTCGGTGTAGTGAGTGCCCGTAATCTCAACACAGTACGACTTCAGTACCCGGGTGACGGCTGCCGTGTCTTCGTACGAAAACGTCAACTGCCCCTCCTTGCCGATCAAGACCTTGCGCCGCCCGGTCTTCTCCAGTGCGAGTGCAGCAGACTCGCCGTAGGCCCTGACCAGGCCACCCGTTCCCAGCTTTGTACCACCGTAGTATCGAGTCACGACGACAATACAGTTCGTCAGATTGGCGGCCTCGATTTGTCGAAGAATTGGCAGGCCGGCAGAGCCTGACGGCTCTCCGTCATCGTTCGCCCGCCACGCGCTACCGGTCGGGCCGGTCCGCCAGGCGGAGCAGTGGTGGGTTGCGTCGTGCTCCATCCTCCGAAGGGATCCGAGAAAATCGGTACACGCCCCCTCATCAACGGCGGACGTTGCTCGGGCGACAAATCGCGACGCTTTGACCCGGATCTCGGAAATCCCCAGACCCGATGGCACGAAATAGAAGTCGTCTGATTGCGGTTCGGGCACCCTAGCCCTGCAGCTCGGTCACGAGCTGGATCTCCCGCAAGACACCCTGAACACGAAAGCACTCCGGAAAAGTGCCTTCGAAAGCCAACGCCTTGCCTTGCGTATGAACCGTCCAGGCGATCTTTTCGGCATCAGACGAAGAGCATCCGGTTGCCTTGATCAACTGATTGATGACTTCGTCGAACGTGTGGATGGCGTCGTTGAACAGAATGACGCGCCAGGGCGCGTCGAGCGCCTCGTCGACGGCCGTCTCCTCCTCAACCGCGACGTCGTGGCCGGGCAGCTCGGGACCCGCCACCACGGGGTTCGGCCACGTCTCGTACATCCGACGGAACGCAGCCGGGCAATCAGACTGCCGGTTCAAGCGCCTCAACATCAATCTCGAAATCCTCCATCACCGGGTTGGCGAGTAGCTTTTCGCACGCCGAAGTCGCAACACTGCGGGCCTCTTCGGCAGAATCGGCTTCTACCGACAGCTCGATGAGCTTTCCAATACGCGCTTCGGCGATCGCCCCAAAGCCAAGATTGGACAGTGCGTGCATCACAGCCTTGCCCTGCGGGTCCAGGATGGAGGGTCTCAGGCGGATACTAACAACGGCTTTGAACATAGCAGTACGAGGAGATTTACGTGAATCGCGGGGTCAGTCCTGCGGATCTGATACAACGACGTCCACGAACAGGTTGCGCAGCGAACGCGTCAGACCATGAACGATATAGACTGTGAGTACGATCAACAGCCCAATTTGCTGAAACACCACAAGTAGGACGAGGGCGACAAGGTAACCTACGGTCTTCGTGCGGTGGGCCCGGATGAAGCCGCGGGTAGGCCGCGGCAGGGCATCAAACCGGATCGTGGAGACCATCAGGGCAGACAGGACGGCGACGACGGGGATCAGACCGGACAGGTTTCCCGGACTGAAGTCGCGAAACTGCTGCGGATCTGAAAAATTCAGAATGAGCGCTACGACGAACGCCGCTTGAACGGGTATCGGAAGTCCCTCGAAGTAGTCCTTCTTGTCTTCGTCAGCACGCACGTTGAATCTGGCGAGTCGAACAGCGCCGCAGACAGCGGGGAGCGATGAGACAATGAGGCCAAGCGGGCCTGCGTCGCGGAGGCCAAATTCGTAGACGAGGAACGAGGGAGCCAGCCCAAAGGACACGATATCGCTCAACGAGTCGAGCTCGACACCGAACAGGCTTTGGGACCTTGTCATCCGGGCCATCATCCCGTCAAGGGCGTCGAAGAAGCCGGCCAGAACGATAAGCCAGCACGCGTTATGGAAGTTGCCCTCGGCTGTTTGCGTGACCGCGAGGAACCCACAGAAGAGATTCAGCAGCGTAAAGAATGACGGTACGGCCGTTCGCGAAACGCGTCTCGTACGGCCATGTCGATCGCGGGCGAGCCGCTCCCGCAGCCTGCGCTGCCG
>JANQRN010000247.1 GCA_028284545.1 Rhodothermales bacterium
TTAGGCAAACCATTTTTCGCCACTTCATCCATTGCGTCGACAAAGCGGTCGAGCTCTTCCAGCGTAGTGTAAACGTTCGGCGTAACGCGCAACCCCTTAAACTCTGCGTGCCGGATCGGGACCACGATGATCCGGTGTCGGTCCCAGAGGTGTTCGGTCAATTCGACAACGTCAACGCCTACGATCTCCACGTTGCCAATTGCACACGAGAATCGCGGGTCCAGACTCGTATGCAAACGCACATTCTCGTTCTCAAGCAGCTTGTCGGCCCAGTATCTCGTCAGGTAGCGTAGCCGAGCTTCTTTGCGCTCAGCACCAATGCCCTGATGAAACGTCAGGGCTTCCGCAATTGCGAGTCCGTTCGCTGCCGGATGCGTCCCGATTTCTTCGAACTTCCGGATGTCCTCATCCTGTCGTTCGGTAGCCGCCTGTAGCGGCCACAGGTCCTTGATCTTGTTCTTTCGAACGTACAACATCCCGGTGCCGATCGGAGCCAGCAGCCACTTGTGCAGACTGGTCGCGTAGTAGTCGCAGTCCAGGTCAGCGTGTTTGAACTGAAAATGTGCAAAAGCGTGGGCGCCATCCACGATCACGGGGATGCCCCTGGCCCGTGCCATTTGCACGACATCTTTGACCGGCAGGATTTGTCCGGTGATATTGATGATGTGACACATCAAGATCAGCTTGGTGCGCGGGGTGATGTGCGACTCAAACAGGCGCACGATCTCCGCAGGATCCTCCGAAGGTGTCGGGATGGAGAACTGGACCATCTTGATGCCGTCGCGACGCTCACGCTGCTTGAACGTGTTGATCATCCGGCCGTAGTCCTGGTTTGTCGTAAGAACTTCGTCACCTGGTTCCAGATCAAAGCCGAACTGCGAAATCTGCAATCCCTCTGATGCATTGCGTGTCAACGCAATCTCTTCGCCGTCACATCCAAACTCGCGCGCCAGTCGTTGGCGAACCCCTTCTTTCTGCGGCTCCAGAATCCGCCACATGGTGTAGACCGGCGCCTCATTCGAGTAGTCAAGGTGCCGCTTCATCGCATCCTGCACGATAGCGGGCGCCGGACTCACGCCACCGTTGTTCAGGTTTACGAGCGACCTGTCCACGGTGAATGCCTGCTGGACCTCACGCCAGAACGATTCGTCGCTCGCGATGTCGTCGGGGGTGCCACCTGACGCAGCAAGTTCAGCGAGTCTGTCAACGGACTCTTTTGGTCGAAAAAAGGCCGGAAATCCGGCTCCTATAGCAGCTGGCGCTCCAAGCGCACCAACGCTCCCGAGAAATGAGCGGCGAGAAAGCATGGTCGAAATCGGGTTGGCGACAGACTATCATGATAACCAATCAGCGCTTAATCCGTCCAATGTCGGTACCTTCCGACCAGCCATACTCGATCCCTCGAAGCGTACATGAGCACGAATAGCATTGCCTGTCGACCGGTTTGCGGTCTCGCCGCAGTCGTGCTGATCGGCACCTTCATACTCTCTGGTGCCATGCGCGCGGGCGGGCCCGCCGCACCTGGTCCCGAGTTGCGGGCCGAACGAATACAGTCGGTGACCCTCAGCAGTCGACGTGCCCCGTCGCACGAGACGCTGACGAAACTTCGCAGTGTCGGATCCACGCACGTCACGCTGGTACCCTTTGCATTCCAGCGTGGAGTTACGTCGACGGACATCCGCTTCAACCCTGACGCGCGCTGGTACACGGAGAGTGACACCGGTATCCGCGTGCTGGCGGACTCAATTCACGCCCTGGGAATGCAGGTAATCCTCAAGCCGCACGTCTGGGTGAGTCGCACGTCTGAGGGGGGCGCCTGGCGGAGTGACATCGGTTTCGACACCGAGCGCGAGTGGCAGACGTGGGAGTCCGGCTATCGTCGATACATCATGCACCACGCGCGGCTGGCAAGTGCAATCGCGGCGGACGCTTTCGTCGTCGGTACCGAACTTCGAAGAGCTGCCGTAGACCGGGAGGCGTTCTGGCGATCGCTCATCGCGGACGTCCGTGAGATCTTTCCCGGAAAGGTCACCTATGCCGCAAACTGGTGGGAGGAGTATACCGAGGTGCGCTTCTGGGACGCACTCGACTTCATCGGTGTCCAGGCCTATTTCCCGCTCGGCGATCGAGACGATGCGACGGTAGATGAACTCAGCCGGGGATGGCAACCGCACATTGCCGAATTAACAGGAGTCGCCGACGAATTCCGTCGCCCGGTCTTGTTCACCGAAATCGGCTACCGCAGTTTCACGGGCGCAACCGAACGCCCATGGGAATGGCCGTCGCGTGAACAGGCTCGGACTGGTTCTCCAAACAATGACGTCCAGACGAACCTGTACGAGGCCTTCTTCCAAACCGTTTGGGACAACGAGTGGTTTGCTGGCGCGATACTCTGGCGCTGGTATGCCGAAGAGTCCAGCGACGGACCCACTCAACGAATTGGCTTTACGCCACAGAACAAGCCGGCCGAAGAAACGATTCGCCGGTGGTTCGTCCGTGGGACCGACTAGGCGTCGAGGTCGATCGTGGAGTCACGATAGTACACGTCCCCGTCCATCATCTGCTGGATTCCCAGCTCGGTCGGCTCATCTTTCAGTTCGTACTCAAGCGAAGTGCGAAGCTGCTCCTCCTGGAATCGGGGATCTTCTAGCTCGGGCTCAAAACCCTCGAAGTAGGCCAACTTGTTATCCAGCTCGGCTTTCAGTTTCGACGAGATCTGCCGCGACCTTCTGGAAAGGACGGCGATGGATTTGAAGATGTTGCCCGTATGCTTGGCAAGGACTTCAACGTCGATTGTCTTGATGGCCATTGAATTGCCGAGTATTCGTGTTTGGGAGCCTCGTTGCACTGGCTCGAAACGGCCGGGTTCCCAAGCGATCTGCTGCAAAACGGGTATCTTCTCGCAATCCGCCCAAAACGTCCAAAACGATGAACGATATAATTGAGCTTGACGCTGGCGAGGCTCTGGTGTTGTCCATCCTACGCATGGCTCTCGGCATGCTCCTTTTGTTGGCACCTGGCCTGGCCTCAGGGCAGGTCTACAGCGATTCGTACCCAAAGAACCCCGGGATTGACATCGAGTCCTACGTCTTCCACCTGACGTTCACGGCTGACTCCGACTTCTTCGAGGGAGCGACGGTCGTAACGGCGCGGTACTTGACGGAAGGCCAGCGCACACTTCGTCTGGACCTGATCGAACAATCAGACGATCTGGAGGGCAAAGGAATGCTGGTGTCGGACGTCATGTGGGACGGCACTCCACTTTCGTTTGAACACCGGGACAACCAGATCTTCATTGACCTGGGACGCGAACTTGACGCCGGCGAACTGGCCGAGGTCACGGTCGCATATTCGGGCCGGCCTGCGACGGGACTCAAGATCGGCCCAAACAAGTACGGAGACTGGACCTGGTTCAGCGACAACTGGTCCTCTCGCGTACGAAACTGGCTTCCCGTCGTCGACCACCCGTCCGACAAAGCAACGACCGAGATGATCGTGACCGCGCCCGGTCGATATCAGGTCGCCTCAAACGGGACCATAGTTGAAGAGTCGGATCTCGGCGACGGCAACAGGCGCACGCACTACGTAAACCCGATCCCGACGGCGACATGGCTGTACTTCGTGGGAGTCGCCCAGTTCGCGATCGAACGTGTGGACACGTTTGAAGGCGTGCCGATCGAAACCTGGGTCTACTGGCAGGATCGCGAACGGGGGTTCTATGATTTTGCAGAGCCCTCCAAGAAAGTGCTCGCGTACTACACCGACCTTATCGGCCCATACGTAAACGACCGGCTGGCGAACGTAGTATCAAACGCCACAGGTGGCGGGATGGAGGCGGCCTCAACCCCGGCGTACTCAGATCGCTCCGTATCGGGCCAACGAACGGCGCGCTGGCAGCACGTCATCATTCATGAGATAGCACACCAGTGGTTCGGAAACGCTGTGACGGAGTATCACTGGAATGATGTCTGGCTAAGCGAGGGGTTCGCGACCTACTACACACTGCTTTTCCGCCGGCACCTGTACGGTCACGACAATTTCATCTCGGGCCTGAAGCAGTCACGACAAACAGTCACCGACTTTTACGACAGGCCTGAGAACTACGATTTTCAGCTTGTCCGGGACTATATCGAAGACCTCAACCGAGTCTCCGGCGCGATGATGTATCAGAAAGGGGCATGGGTGCTGCACCTGTTGCGCGAGCAACTCGGGCACGACGTCTACGACGAGGCGATCCGGGCCTATTACGCCGAGTTTGTTAACCGGAACGCGCAGTCGGCAGACCTGCGTCGGCATCTTGAAGAGGCGTCGGGAGAAGACCTCGAACAGTTCTTTAAGCAGTGGCTCTTCCAGGGCGGCGTACCTGAACTGGAGTTTTCGTGGAACCAGAGTGGCGAAGTCTTTCGCGTCACAACCGTGCAGATACAACGCGATTTCGATTTTGAACTCACGGCCGAGGTGCTCGTCCGCTTCGATGACGGCAGCTCCGAAGTCATCACGGTTCCCGTTGGCGGTAAAGGTGATCCCGCGACGACAACGCGGGACTTTGACCAACCGGTTGCAGAAGTCGTAGTTGACCCGAACACGCGCCTACTCGCAAAGTGGACTGTTGCGGACAACTAGGTCCGTGCGCGAACCGCGCGTCGGGTTCGTCGCGGTCGATGACACGTCAGTAGCATCCCAGACCTCAACTGTCTTGAACACTTCATTGCCGGTGCCAATGCGAAATCTCCCGCCTCTGCTTGTAGCGCTGGTAGCCCTGGTGCCATTTATACTCACCGGCTGCCAGTCTGACGAAACCGTTCCAGATCTGACGGTAGAGGCACTCTACTTCGAGCCGATAGGGACCGGCTATCGGGCCCAGGTCAGTGACACAACAGAGCTGGTGTTCAGGACGCGCGAGGAGTGGGAGTCCTTTCTACCGGTGCTGGAACCTATGGCGGCGTTCGCCGACTCTGACTTTGAGCAGACGATGATTGTCGTTGCAGTCGTACCCGCGTTTTCGGGCGGGTATACCGTAGAGTTCGAAGCAATCGAAGAGATTGGCGAGGAGGTGGTGGCGACGTACGGAGTTGGGGAGCCGGGATTCGACTGCGTGGCGATATCGGCGCTCACGCAGCCGTTTCAAGTCGTCGCCGTCCGCCGCTCCGACAAGCCTGTCCGCTTCGTCAGGCACTCGAGACCAGAAACGTGCTCCTCGCGCTAGGCGGACACGTCGGCTGAAGCAGCAGCCTGGATCTCGTCAAGATCTTTGCCCGCGAGCGCCGGGGCGTCGACACGCTGGTCTGACTCGATCAGACCGTCGCGTAGTCTGATGATGCGTCGCGCGTGCTGAGCGATGTCTTCTTCGTGCGTGACCAGAAGGATCGTGTTCCCCTTTCGGTACAGGCCTTCCAGAAGCGCCATTATCTCGTGGCCGGTCTTGGTATCGAGGTTTCCGGTCGGCTCATCAGCAAGCATCAGCGACGGGTTACCCACCAGTGCGCGGGCAACCGCAACACGTTGCCGCTGGCCACCCGAAAGCTCGTTTGGCTTGTGATCAACGCGATCACCCAGGCCTACGTCTACGAGCGTCTTGCGCGCAACCTCGCGACGCTTCGATCGCCTCATGCCGGAATAAATCAGTGGGAGTTCAACGTTCTGCAGGCAGGTGACCCGAGCCAACAGGTTGAAGGTCTGGAAGACGAAACCGACCTCCCGATTTCTTATCTGCGCCAGTTCGTTATCGCTCAACTCACTAACGCTCTGGCCGTTGAGCACATAGGTCCCGGCAGTCGGCGTATCGAGACAACCAATGATGTTCATCATGGTCGACTTGCCCGAGCCAGACGGGCCCATGATTGCGACATACTCGTTGGCCATGATGTCAAGATCAACGCCAGCGAGCGCGCGAACGACCTGGTCACCCATTGGGTAGACCTTCGTGACGCCGCGCAGCTTGATCAGTGGTTCAGTTGACATCAGTTCCTCCGTTACCTTGAGGCGGCAAAGCGCCCGTCTTCTTTCTCGCGAACCTTTTGATCAGGCCGTAGCGCGCTGCTAACGATACGGTACGGTCCTGTGACGACCCGCTCACCACCGCCAAGACCAGAGCGAATCTGGATGTGCGTGTCGTCGGAAATTCCCGTCTCGACCTTGACGAGCTGCGCCTTGTTGTCT
>JANQRN010000253.1 GCA_028284545.1 Rhodothermales bacterium
TTCGTCCCCCGCCGCCGCCTCGTAGTACTGCGCGTAAGTCTCGCGAAACGTCTGTGCACCAAGCGCACACAACGCGTCTATGTCCGCTGCCTCTGCAGCCCGAACGCCGAACCCGTGCTCACTCACCTGGTCTCCGATTTGCAACCGTAGACCGAGAAGATAAGCCCAACCCAACCTTCAACCCCAGCGAGGCAAAGCCGAGCGAACCCTCGACCCTCCACCCTCCAAAGCGAGGCAAAGCCGAGCGAACCCTCAACCCTCAACCCTCAACCCTCAACCTTCAACGGCGAGGCCAAAGGCCGAGCCTACAGACCAATCTCGTTCTTGCGCACCAGGAACATGCCTTCGTTGCCGCTTGTCACGACAATGACGCCACTCTTGAAGAACGGATAGTTGCTCCAGGAGCCATCAAATCCGGGATCATTCGTTTCACCAGGAACCGTGTCGAAGTGCGCGACCTCGACCGGGTTGTTGATGTCTGAGATGTCCAGAATGCGGAGGCCGCTCACGTAGTTCGACTGATACACGTAGTTGTCTTTCACGTACAGGTTGTGATCAGACGACTTCGTATCCGAGATGTACTCCTTGATGAGTTGCGGATCGTCGAGATCCGTCAGGTCCCAGATGAGCGTTCGCGTACCATCGGTCAAACCCTGCAGTTCGTCGAGCTCGTCGTTCAGCAGGATGTAGCGGTGATCTTCCGTAAGCCAACCCTGGTGGGCATAGCCAACGTTCGGATACGTGCCAACTGCAATCTCGACGGTGTTCTCTTTGTCTGTCACGTCGGCGATGCTCAACGCCGTTTCGTTCGCGCCAAAGCAGATCTCGCGACCGGTGTAGTCTGTGTCCGGACCGTTGTAGATCACACACTGCGCGTCATGCGTGTAACCGGTGCCGGCTCGGCCGGTCGACGAGTGAGCGAAGCAACCCGCAAAAGTTGGGTTGGCCGGGTCGCGCACGTCGATCATGTGTGAGCCACCGCCACACGTTTCGCCACCGGAGCTGTTGCCTACGGTGTATGCGAACCCGGTGTCTTCGTTGATGACGATGTTGTGCGCGCTCGCGATCTGGTCGTAGTGCGCGGTCTCGTCAAACGTCACGGGTGCGTCTGACGCCGTCATGCCGCGAAGCTGTCGAAGGTCAAAGACCTGCATGCCGTGGTCACCAGCGCCGTCTGCGACGATGAATGCGTGATCCGCATACACCTTGATGTCGCGCCACGTATTCGTTTGCGACCCTTCCGTCTTCGGCAGGTTGCCCAGGTAGATCGGATTGTACGGGTCGCTGATGTCAACAAACGAGGTGCCGTCCATGCGGCCGACGAGCGCGTATTCCTTGCCGCTTTCAGCGTCGGTCCATCCCCAGACATCGTTTACCCGAATCCCTCTGTCGCCACCGATGTCAGGCACCGACATGAACGAGAGCAGGTCCACCTTGTCGCAGTTGAAGCCTGCGGCGTCACCGCTCTCACAAGAGACTTCTTCGCCAACTACTGACGCAAGCCGCTCGACTTCGTCGTAGAACTGGTCTTTTACTGTCCAGCCGAGGCCGTCGGCGTCATAGTGCATCAGTGCAACGCGTCCGAGCCCAAAATCCGCACCTGGCATTCCGAAGAGACCCAAGCTGCCGTCAACGTGGATTGCACCGCCGAGGTTGGCCATTTTGCCGGTGGCCTCAATTCGGTCACCCGCTATCCATTTGCTGCTGGATTCGTCGAAGCGGTACGGGAAGATCGCACCGGCACCGTCCGCTGCGCCCGGCGCGCCGACGTAGGCTACGCCGCCGTCGACCGTGATGGCGTTTCCGAAGCCGGGGGCATCGTCTTGCGAAAGCATGCCCGTGTGCTCCCAACCTTTCGTGTCTGCGTTGTACATGTAGGTGTGAACTTCGCTCTCACCGGGTGCGCCGACCAGGGCGTGATTGCCTGTGAGTCCGAGTGCGATCCCGAACGCGCTCTGCGGCGAGACGTCGGGAGTCGGGAATTTCCCGAGCAGTACCCACGCGTCCGCGTCAGCGTCGTGGTGATATGCGTAGACATCGCCGGGGGCGGTGCCCTGCTTGATCGCGGTGACGAGCGCCATGTGTCCGTCCAGCGCGACCGTAAGGCCAAAGAGGTCGTTGGGCTGCAGCCCTTCTGGCGCCAGCGTGCCTGTCTGCATCCACTTGCCCGATGCGTCGCGTCCAAACAAGTAAGCGGCGCCCGTGAGCTCGTCCTTTCCGGCCGCCCCGGCGAGGACAACGGAACCGTCAGTCGCAACCGACCGACCAAAAGAGTCGCCCTCGTTGTTGCCCTCCGGCATCAGCAGCGCGGTCTGTACCCAGTCTCCGTTCTGACGTTCGAAGACATAAACACCGCCACGAGAGTTGTCGCGTGTTGTGGCACCCGCGAGGAGCAGGTCGCCGTGCGCGGTGAGTGCGCGACCAAAACGGTCGTCGTCACCGGTCGCGTCTGCCGCAGAAAGCTGCGCCACTTCGGCCCACATTCCACCGGATTGGCGATAAACTTTCACCACTCCGGAGTTGCCGGTAGCCGCCGTGTAGCCGACGAACGCGTCGCCGCCTGACGAGGCGACGGAGCCCCCGAAGCTCTGCGCGGCCACTCCGTGTGGCAACGCGAAGAGCAGCAGGAGGCTGCAAGCCGCAGTCAATAGTCGTATCTGTTTGTGTAGCATGGTCATAGTTCTTGGACGAGGGGACAAAGCTCTCCTTTACGGAATAGTTGAAAAAAGATTCCTGGGGGCCGGGGATTACCCCGTTTTAGCCTATTTCGGGTCCTTATCGGCCTTTTCCGGGTCAAATAACATCCCGGTACACAGGCAATACTCGCGCTTCGTGCGCTCGAGGACGTCGTGGTTGGGGCAGCTCTGACAGCCCTTCCAGAAGACGTCATCCTGGGTCAGCTCCGAAAAGGTGACCGGCTTGTAGCCGAGGTCCGAGTTGATCTTCATCACGGCAAGGCTGGTCGTGATGCCGAAGATCTTGGCGTCTGGGTACAACGCGCGGGACAGCTGAAAGGCCTCGGATTTCAGGCGGCGCGCAAGACCAATCCGGCGATACTCGGGGCAAACGATGAGCCCGGAATTGGCGACATACTTCTTGGTGTCCCACGACTCGATATAGCAGAAACCGGCCAGGTCGCGACCACACAGCGCAATCACGGCCTGCCCCTGCTCGATCTTTTTGCGCACGTACTCCGGAGCCCGCTTCGCGATGCCGGTGCCCCTGACCTTCGCCGCCTCCTCCATCTGCGCGCAGATCTCCTCTGCGTAGGCGGCGTGCTCAGGGCGCGCTACGAGTACTGCTACGTCTATTGTTTCGTCGACCTGCACTGTACTACCACTATGCAACCACTATGCAATCACTATGCGACCACAATCCAACGGTATGTTCATCACCTGATCGGCGCCGCCATTCGCGCCAAATAGAAATCGGCGTATTGCAAGTTAATCACTTGGTTCCCCAAGCCGCCACATTTGCACCCCCTGTTCGTGGGGAATTTGCCTACAGGCACCGTCAAGAGCGCACTACACAATCGACAGGCCACATCCGCGATCCACTATGTAGGTGCTCGCGTACCTATATGCACACTTAGCGAAGATCGTCATGAAGAAGCTTGTCATACTCGGTGCCGGACTCGCGGGCACGATGATGCTCAACAAACTCCGGCGCGAGCTGGACGACGACGAGTGGAACCTGACTATCGTCGAAAAAGACCACGACCACTACTATCAACCCGGTTTCATCTTCATCCCGTTCGGCATCTACCAACCCGAAGACGTGGTGAAACCAAAGAAGGACTTCTTCCCCGACAACGTCGACGTGATCTGGGACGAGGTCGCTGAAGTTGATGGCGATCGAAACACTGTGGTCCTGTCCAACGGGCGCGAACTGGGCTATGACGTATTGATCATTGCAACGGGCACCGAGCCAAAACCCGAGGAGACTCCGGGACTCGACGGCGACCTCTGGTACAAAGACATCTTCGACTTCTACACTTTTGAAGGATCCGTCAAACTCGCCAGGAAACTCGAAAGCTGGGAGGGCGGCCGACTTGTAATCAACCTCGCGGAATCGATCATCAAGTGCCCCGTGGCGCCGCTCGAATTTGCGTTTCTCGCTGACGCGTACTTCACCGAAAAGGGAATGCGCGACAAAGTGGACATCCGGTACGTCACGCCGATGGCCGGAGCGTTCACCAAGCCTGTCGCCACGAAGTACCTGACCGCGCTGCTCGAGCGGAAGGGGATAACGGTCGTTCCGGATTTCTATCTGGAACGAGTCGACGAAGACAGGAAGGAACTAGTTTCGTACGACGAACGCGTCGAACCCTTCGACCTACTGGTCTCGATTCCAGTGAACATGGGCGCGGAGTTTGTCGAGGAGAGCGACATGGGCGACGACGACGACCTCAACTTCATACCTACGGACAAGTACACGCTGCAGTCGCGCGACTTCAAGAACATCTTCGTAATCGGAGACGCGACGAACGTGCCCACCTCCAAGGCTGGGTCGGTCGCACACTTCATGGCGGACGTGCTCACCGAAAACGTCCTGGCGTTCACGCAAGACAAGCCACTACCCGCGCGATTTGATGGCCACGCGAACTGCTTCATTGAGACCGGATTCGGCAAGGCCGCGTTGATCGACTTCAACTATGACACCGAGCCGCTGCCGGGGAAATATCCAGTGCCCGTGATCGGCCCGATGAGCCTGCTCAAAGAAACGCGGCTTAATCACGCCGGCAAGATGGGCTTTCGCTGGCTCTACTGGCACATGCTGCTTACCGGCCGCGACCTGCCGGTCAGTTCCGAGATGTCCATGACCGGTAAGGTCACCATGTCACCTTCAGCTGGGCCGAAGAACCCATCACGAAAAGATCGGGATGCCAGCCAGGCGACGCCGGCCGACCCGGCCTCGACAGCAAGTGAGACGCGTGAAGCCGAGAAGGTAGGTGCCTGAGGGACGACAGTAGACTTAGCAGACTTAAGCAGACAGCAGAATAGCAGAACACAGCCGACCAAGCAGAACAAGTAGAAAAATGGAAGCAACACTCGCCGGTACCACTGTCGACGTGAACGAGGAGGGATACCTGACCGACCCGTCCCAGTGGAACATGGACGTCGCACACGCCATCGCGGCCGAAGAAGGGATCGAGCTGACGGACAAGCACTTTCAGGTGCTCAACTACCTGCGCGATCAGAACGCAGCGGGCACCAAGCTCTCAATTCGGCGCGTCGGAAAGTCTGGCATCGCCACGATCAAAGAACTCTACGATCTCTTCCCCGGCGGACCGCTCAAGAAGTCCAGTCGAATCGCTGGCATTCCAAAACCTGCTAGCTGCGTCTGACCGTCTGGCGGAATCCAATCCAGTTTCTGAATGAGGTAATACGATGGAAGCAACCGCAACCACGTCCGTCACTCGCAAAGAAGATCCGCACAAGGTCAAGAAGGTGCTGATCATCTGCTCGAAGGGGTCGCTGCAAGACGTGTACGCAGCGCTCATCATGGCGAACGGTGCCGTGATGGACGGCATCGAGACGCACGTCTTTTTCACGTTCTTCGGCCTCGACGCGATCCACAAGGAGAAGCTCGACGACCTGCACGTCCCGACTGTCGGCAACCCGGCTATGATGCGACGCGTACCGACTATGGTCGCCGGACTTCCCGGCTTTGAGGCGCTGGCCTCGACCATGATGAAGAAGGAGATGGAAAAGCTGGACGTGCCGCCTGTCTCCGAACTCCTGGAGATGATCGTCGCGGGTGGTGGCAAACTGCACGGGTGTCAGCTCGCAGTCGAGATGTTCAAGCTCGAGCGCGAAGACTTTGTCGACGACCTCGAGGACATCATCACGGTCGGCGACATGTTTGCACTCGCCTCCGGCGAGGACAGTCACATCCTGTTCGTCTAGGACGGCCCGAGCTCGCCGAGCACGCGATCCAGAAACGCGCGCAGTTCGGTCATTTGCCCGTGGCCGAGCGCGCGCCCCGTCTGGCCCACGAAGTAGATCACCACTGCAAGAACCAGCGCGGCTGGCACGGCCCACAGGACGTGGGCCGGCTGGTCAAGCATGAGCTGCGACAGGCCGTACGCTCCGCCCATCGTACCACCAAACGCAACGAATGCGTACAGCGCGATGAAGAGCGACCAGACCGCGGGGCGTGGTCCGAAGATGCCCGTGACCGTCGTCGCGGGTCCGCCACTCTTACTTCGATCAGCTGAGGGATCTACACCAATCTGCAATTCGGGGGACCAGTAGTGCTGTCGGGTTGGTGGGATCCGAAGCACGGCCGACTTCGAGAAGACTGATCCATTGACGTCACCCGTGTCACGTCCCAGCGCATGTTCGAGCGCTTGCAATACCTCTTCCGGCGAACATGGGACCTGTTCGCGAAACCTTGGTCGAAGTCTGATATCCGCCATAACCTGCGATCTTGGGACGCTAGGGCACTCCTTGCAGTCTAGCGAACTGTCCGCGCGCGCGCAAGATCTTGCTTCTGGGCCCTACTTCCTGTATGCTCGTTCCCGACAAGAGATCTACACGAGTTACAGATGCTTAAGAGCGTTGTCGCGGTCGTTGCCGGGTACGTTGCCTGGACCGTAGTCTTCCTCGGTTCGTCGTTCGGTATCCGCACACTTATGAGCGATGTGCACACAGACGACGGCCTGACCACAGACCTGTCGGCGTTGCTCCTGTATCTCATCATGAGCGTCGTCGCGTCGCTGATCGCCGGTTTCGTTGCCGCGCGGCTTGCGCCGCGCAAGATGACACGGCACGCCTTTGTACTGGCGCTCTTGCTCCTGGCCACGGGCATCCCGGTGCAGCTCGCCAATTGGGACGTGTTACCAGTCTGGTACAACGTGGCGTTCCTCGGAATGCTACTCCCCGCGACGATCGCTGGAGTCCGCCTCGCCGGACCCGAGATAATCGACTAACTCCTTTCGGAGAGCACCAGTCGCTGCGGACTCGCGCGGGGCACTCGCTCCAGCAAACCGCGCGCCTCAAGATCCAGTTTTACCGTGGTGACATACCACGGAATGGAGCCGTCAAATTGATCGCCGATTGAAGCGTCGACCTCGTCGATCAAATCCGTGAACCCCAGTTCCCCCGCATTTTCAACGGCAGACAGAATCGCATCCTTGATCATGTGATATTTCTCAGCATCGATGCTGACACCCTGCTTCTCCGGGTCGGGGTGGCGGGCCAATATCTTGTTGTCAGCCATCTGCGTTGCTGTCGGACACTCCTTGGGCATTACCTGCGCGGTTCTCGCTCAGACTCGATACGTGTCCGGCCGCCAGGTCGTGATCGCCTTCTTGATTTCTGCTTCGGACAAACCCGTTTCTGCCGCCTGCTGCGCGAGGGCGACGAACTCCTCGTCCCCCGCAAACCGCAGTCCGATCGCCTGTCGGATGGTGATACGTGGGTCCAGTTCGCGGCCGGTCGCAACGTAGTGCCGAAAGTTGACCTGCGCGTGGATGGCGCGATCCTGCGCTCGCAAGGCAAAGACCCGCATGAGCAAAGCCATCGTGTGGAGCGCGACAACAATACCCAGAACGGTCATGGCGAGCAAGACGCCTGCGTCTGCCCGGAACGCACGAACGACTATGACCACCGCCGCAACCGTGAGCACCAGCAGCAGCGCGGTCAGAAAGAAGTGGTATGCAGGGACGAGCTGGCGGTGACTCTCATACGTCTGCGTGTGATCGTTTGACATCCGTAACCCCGGTTGTGATTGCTCAATGATAACGTTTGATACTGAATAGTCCCTGGACCAGCAGTGCGAGCAGGGCGGCAGGCACCGCACCCTCGAGTATCAGCCCGACGTCGTCGAGGCGGATTCCCGTCAGTATGGGCTGGCCGTAGCCGCCAGCACCGATCAACGCGCCAAGCGTCGCCGTGCCCACATTGATGACGGCCGCCGTCTTGATACCGGCGACGATCGAGCGCGCCGACAGCGGCAGCTCAACGTGCCGCAACTTCTCGAATGCCGAAAGTCCGAGTGCCTCTGCGCTCTCGCTCAAGCGCGGCGCAATCCCGGTGAGGCCGGCGTGCGTGTTACGAACGATCGGCAGCAGCGAATACAGGAACAGCGCTACCATTGCCGGCGGCCCACCAATTCCGATCAGGGGAATCATAAACGCCAACAGCGCCAGCGAGGGAATCGTGTACAGGACGCCAACGAGTCCGAGTATGACCACGCCAACACGCGGACTGCGTGCTGCCCAGATACCCAGTGGGATGGATACCAGAATGGCGAAGAACAACGAGATGCCTACCAGGACGAGGTGCTCCCTTGTTCGCAAAGCAATTCGCGCGAGTCTAGAACGTTCTTCGCCGGCATCAACCGCGATTCCAATAGACGCGAGATACCGCTGCGCAACCATCGATTCGCTCTCGCCGTCGATCTTTACCGAACGGTTCATCGACACCATCAACGACTCCGGGATCGTGCCGCTCAGCGCGCGTAGCGCATCGACAAACGCCGGCGCGCGTGTGGCGAGATCCGCGCGAAAGACATAAATCGCGTTGTAGGTCGGGAAGACCCGGGCGTCATCTTCCAGAACCGCAATGTTGTAGTACGCGATCTCTGCATCCGTTGTGTAGAGGTCCATCACGTCTATGTCGCCCGCTGCAAGTCCGCGGTACGCAAGATCGTGGTCCATGCCTCGGGCCTGCTGCGGCAATCGGTAGGCTGATCGCAGAAGCGGCCAGCCATCGTTTCGATCAACAAACTCGTTGCTAAATCCAAAACGCAATTCCGGATGCGCCGACAGGTCGCTGATCGCCGAAAGCCCCAGGTTCCTCGCACTCTCTGCGCGCACTCCCAGTGCATACGTGTTATTGAAACCCAGCGGACCGGTCATCTCCACTCCGAGAGAGTCCCGCAGCGTCGCCGCCAGCTGCGGCGATGGGTTTGTCTGCAGGATCTCTTCGTAGAGCGTTCCGGTGTACTCAGCGTACACGTCGATGTCGCCGTTGAGCAAGGCGTTCCACAGGACACGTGTCCCGCCGAGCTGCCGACGATGGACCGCCTCGGCTCCGTTCGACGCCGCCAGGAGCGTCGCCACCTCACCCAGGATGACGGCCTCTGTGAATAGCTTAGAGCCCACGACCACCGACTCCCTCGGCGCAAACGCGCTGGTAAGGACAAACGTCAGCGCCACAACGGCGACAACCATAAGTTTGTATGCGCGCCTCATCGATCCGCCAGGACGCTTGGGACGCGGTAGGCCTGTACAAAGTCACCCACGAAACGGGTCGCGGGTGATTCGACCAGTTCGCGCAGTGTGCCCTGCTGTACAATCTTGCCGCTGTCCAAGAGCGCGATGCGGTCGGCGACGACGTCGGCCTCGACGAGATCGTGCGTGACAAAAACAACGGTCTTGGCAAGTCGCACGAAGAGCTCGCGCAGCTCTCGTTGCAACGAGGCCCGCACCATGGGGTCAAGACCCGCCAGCGGCTCGTCCATGAGAAGCAGATCAGGATCCAGCATGAGCGCGCGCATGACCGCAACACGTTGATTCTGCCCACCGGACAGCTCGTCGGGTTTGCGGTCGAGCTGTGCCGTCGTCAGTCTGACAAGTTCCGCCAGCTCGCTGATGCGCTTCGCGATTTTGTCGCCAGGCCAGCCGAACACGCGGGCTGCCAGCGTAACGTTTCCCGCCGCGGTGAGATGTGGGAAGAGTCCGCCTCCCTGAACCACGTACCCGATCCGGCGACGCAGTTTCCGGGCGGTATCGCTAGTCATGGGCTGCCCGTCGATGTGAACCGATCCGGCATCGGGGGCCACGAGCCCGTTCACGATTCGGAGCAGGGTTGACTTACCGCAACCGCTGGCGCCGATGACGGCAATCGAATCTCCTGCGGCTACGTCCAGCGAGACACCGTCGAGAACCGTCGTATCGTATCGCTTGCTGATTCGGGAGAGCGTCAGCAAACTGACCTCAGGTCATCGACGGCTGTTTCTCGATCGTTCCCATGATGTCGGGTGGCTGCCAGTCGGGCGGCTTCATCCATTTGCCGTCGTCGCGAACGTAAGAGCCGGGCGCAAACTTCCGAAGATTGGCCTGGTCGACCTCTTCCAGGATGGGCTCATCGTCCACGCCGAACGCGATGAGTGTGCCGATGGTCACGACAGATATGTCTGCGCATCCGTCCACCATACCCTCCAGGTCGACCTCACCAACGGCCTCAAACTTCAGGTCTGTATCGCCCGTTATCTGAACCGTGGATTCCCCATTTGTGTGCACCGCCACGCCGAGCGCCTCGACCGTCTCGAGCGCCTCCTCCAGAATCAGCTTTGCTCTGAGCACGCGCGTCGCGGCGTCGGGAACGGTTGGTTCGGACGGTGTCTCCTGCCCGGCCTTCTGCATGAACTCGCGGACGCGTCGAAAGTGTGGCGTTGGCATGATGTTGTTCTTGTTCGAAAAAGGGATGTGATCAAACTAGCTCAGCAGCGACCACGAAATCAGCAACTGCTCACCGTCGCGCCACCTGATCCAGCCGGGTGGGCCGACAGGATCCATGGCATCGCCGATCTGCTGGACCTGCAACCAATCCCCTCGTACCTGTAGGACATCAAGAAACCCACTGCCTGCGTCGGGTTGCACCGACAGCGGATCAGAATACGTGAAGGGCCGCGGACGGACCGGGTTTGCTGCGACGTCCAGCTGCTCTACGCTAAACACCTCAGAGAAAAACTCAGGCCAGGACCTAAACGTCACATCGGCGCGATGCACCCATGCCGTTTTCCCCGACGTCTTGTTCACTAGCAGCTCGACTGCGTGACGCGAGATTGACACGACGCGAAACAGAAAGATCTGGTAGTCCAACTTCAGGTGCTCTGGGACAAGCCACGGCGGCGCAGTCGCAATGTCGAGACTGTTCCCGGTGCCACTAAACGTGACGCTGTCGGCTACCGCCGCATCGAATTCAGGACCACTCCTGAAGTACAGCGGAAGTCCGGACTCAAGAAGCGGAGCGGCAATGCCCAAACCCATCGGCGCGTCGCCGCGGTCTTGAGCAAAGGGCTCGCTGGGAGCTGTTGATACTGCCACCAGCAACAGACCAATCGCAATCAGTACAAATCTATGCAAAGCACGCATGGCCGCTCAGACCATCAGGACCGGCTTGTGATCTCGATCAGGTGGTAGCCGAACTGCGTCTTGACCGGGCCGTGGGTCTTACCGACCTCTTCGCTGAACACAACTTCGTCGAACTCCCGCACCATGACGCCGGGGCCAAACTCGCCGAGGTCACCACCGCGCTTGCCCGATGGGCAGCTGGAGTGCTCTTTGGCGATTTCGCCGAAGTCCGCGCCCTTCTCAATCTTGTCCTTCAGATCCAGTGCCGACGCTTCGGTCGAAACGAGGATGTGTCTTGCTGATGCCGTTGCCATGCTGTTCTGTTCGTGTGGGTTGGGGGGAGGGGGTTCGCCTTCTCATCGACCGCGTGTCAGCGAGTGACCGCTAAACTACGCCCGGTGATTGTCAATCATATCCTGGGTTCCACCAAAGATATTGTCTCGGACGGGATCATTCGCGAGAAAGTCGTGCGGGAAGCCGAGATCGAACGCGCTAACGGCGTCCAGCCGCTCCATATGGGTGTCGCTGAGCTTAACCGCGAGAGAAGCAATGTTGTCGTTCAACTGCTCAAGCGTGCGGGCACCAATGATTGGTACAATAACGCCTGGCCGCTGACGGAGCCAGCTAATCGCGACGTGGGCCGGCTTGCACCCGATCTCCTCGGCGACGGCGACGACCTCAGCGGCGATTTCCAGGTTTCTACGGATTTTGGCGTCTGACTTGCTGACGCGGCCGTCGCCAGAACCAGCATCTGCGCCGTTGTCACCATCCGAGAGGCGTCCCTGATACTTGCCCGTAAGAACGCCGGCGTGCAACACACGCCACGGCGTAACAGCCAGGTCCAGCGCCCGGGCCATGGGCAAAAGGTCCCGTTCAGCTGTACGATCAATCAGGTTGTATCGAATCTGTAGGCCGGTAAACGACGTCCAACCGCGAAGCTCAGCGATCGTATTCGCACGTGAAACGATCCAGGCGGGCGTGTCGGATATGCCGATGTACAAGACCTTCCCCTGGCGGACCAGGTCGTCGAGGGAGCGCATCACTTCTTCGACAGGCGTGGTGCCATCCCAGGCATGCAGCCAGAGCACGTCGATGTAGTCCGTCTGCAGTCGTTTCAGACTCGCCTCGACAGACTGCACCAGGTTCTTGCGGTGGTTGCCCGAGAAATTGGGGTCGTCGCGCCGCATCCAGAGCGTGTACTTCGTTGCGATGACGAAGTGCTCCCTATCACTCTTCGTGAAGTCACCGACGAGCTTCTCGCTGGTACCTTCGGTGTATCGGTTGGCGGTATCCAGGAAGTTGCCACCCGCCTCGGCATACGCGTCGAACATGCGGCGACTCTCCTCCGCAGTGGCGCCCCAGCCCCACTCTTCGCCAAACGTCATCGTACCCAGGGAGAGCTCAGATACCCTGAGGCCGCTCCTTCCAAACAGCTTATATCTCATCTTTTTCCCAAGACCCGTATCCCATGCTAATCCCAAGACCTCTATCCCATGCTAATCACAAGACCTCTATCCCATGCTAATCCCAAGACCTCTATCTCATCCTAATCCCGAGATCTGACTCTCACCCTGACGCAACACCTGTGTTTGACTTGCGCGCAGCTTCGAGGAGATCAATGTAGGCCGTCGACTCGAGCAGCGAGGGATCCACTCCCAGCCTGTCCATCAGGGCAACGGCGACTTTACGACCTTCCGCTTCGGTTTGGTCCGGCTTCAACACAACTTCGAGCTCGACAAAGTGGCCGAGCTGTTCCACTTCGTCCAGGTGTACCCGGGTCTGACCGATGTGCAGCAGGGTGCGGCGTTTCTCGACGACGCCGCGGACGGTAAGCGCGGCCGCGAGAAGTTCGTGTGTTGCCGTTCCCGACGGATCGCCAAGCGGCGCCAGCCGCTCGTAGCGTGACAGCCGCGCGCGCGCTTCGTCCGAGCGGACATAAACGATCAGTTCGGATTGCACCGACTGGCCGTCCGACGCCTGCTGCCGGAGCTTGATCCGACCCCCGGGCGCGTGATAGAACGTGTCTCGTTGGTCCAGAACGGTCGACGGCCCGTCCGCGAGCGATTCGGCTCTGCGACGAAGCGCAACAGCGTCCAGAATTCGGGCCTTAAATTCGATATTGCGCGACATGCTGTGAGTATACGTTGCGGCCACGCGCCAGTTGTACCTTATCGCCATGAAGAAGGACCCCTACCCCAGCAGTTCCCTCGCTGTTCGTCTCGTCGCAACCGCGGCCCTGGTGGGTGCACTTGCGGGATGCCGTGCACCGGGCTACGATCCACCGGTCACCCAGGTCGTCGCCGAAGACGAGCCGATGGTCGACCCGATACCGGCATCGGAGATTCCGCCGTCGCCGGTGCTCTCACCAGCCGAAGCGCTTGCCGATCTCGAGGTTGAAAGTGGATTCCGCGTCGAGCTGGCGGCCGCCGAGCCCGACGTCGTAGCGCCTGTCGCCATGGCGTTTGACGGAAACGGCGCGGCGTGGGTCGTTGAAATGCGCGGCTACATGCCCGACGCCGACGCCAACGGAGAAGACGAGCCGGTAGGTAGCATTCGCGTGCTTCGCGATGAAGACGGTGACGGTGACTTCGAATCTGTGAGCACGTTCCTCGACGGCCTCGTGATGCCGCGAGCCATAGCGCACGTAGCTGACGGCATCCTGGTTGCCGAGCCCCCAAATCTCTGGCACATCGAAAACCACAACTACACCGCCGGAACCCGAACGCTTGTCGACTCCGCCTACGCCGTCGGTGGGAATGTAGAACATCAACCGAACGGGCTGCTCCAGGCGATTGACAACTGGATCTACAGCGCCAAGTCAGACGTCCGCTATCGCCACAGGAACGGGAAGTGGGAGAAAGAGCAGACCGAGTACCGCGGCCAGTGGGGCCTGTCGCAAGATGACTACGGACGACTGTTCTACAATCACAATAGCGCGACACTGCTGGGTGACAACGTCGCTCCAAACGTCTTCTCCATAAACCCTAACCACGCACCATCGCACAAGAACATCGGTGCGGCGAAGGCGCCGAACACCGTCTACCCACGACGCATCAACCCGGGCGTGAACCGCGCCTATCGAAAAGCCACACTCGGCGACGATGGGAAGTTGACAACGGTAACTGGCTCGTGCGGACCGGTCGTATATCGTGGCGACCTCTTCCCGGATTCACACTACGGCAACGCTTTCGTCATGGAGCCCACCGGCAACGTTGTCATGCGCGTCGTCCTGCGCGATGACGACGGCGTTGTGTCGGGTAGCGAACCGTATGCAGATCGAGAGTTCTTATCGGCCACTGACGAACGCTTCCGTCCGGTAAACGGACACGTTGGTCCGGACGGCGCCCTGTACGTCGTCGACATGTACCGCGGAGTCATACAGCACAAGACCTACCTGACCGACTACCTGCGGCGGCAGATCGAGCAGCGCGACCTCGAGTTGCCGATCGATCGCGGGCGAATCTATCGTGTGATACCCGAAT
>JANQRN010000261.1 GCA_028284545.1 Rhodothermales bacterium
AGGCAGAAGCCCAATCGCGCAATCTGCGGGCACACGTTGTCTTCCACGGCCAGGTGACAATCGATCGCGTTCGAAGCGAGCTGGCCGAACATGACATTCTCCTGGCGCCTTCTATAACGGCGGCCGACGGAGACAGCGAGGGTATGCCGAATACGATCATTGAGGCCCTCGCGATCGGGATTCCAACCGTGGCAACCCGACACGCGGGTATTCCCGAGATCGTAATCGATGGCGTGACTGGCCTTCTCGTGGACGAGCGCGCACCGGAACAACTCGCCGAAGCAATCCGCCGCCTCGACACCGACCCTTCGCTACGCAACCATGTCTCACGCCACGGTCGACGATTGGTCGAGCGCCAACATGCCATTGGAGCTGTCGTCTCAGCACTTGAGGCTGTGTACGACGCCTCGTTGGCGAGATAGGTCGCGCGCGAAGATGGTTCGGTGAACCGGAGCGTGGGCTGGCGCATTGAATATGGCACCGAATTCGCAGGAGGATCCCGCGACCCGATCGGGGCGACCCCGCCTTCCAATAAGCCGTTATCATGCAGTTCCTGATGATTCCAGCCCTGGTGCTGTTCTTTTTGCTGGTCATGGATGTCGATCCGGCGTCCGATCCCGACCGGCAAATCGTTGTCGATAACTTCGAACACGAAGAAGTCGGCGAATTACCGTCAAAATGGCGCTTTCTCAACAGCCGGACCAAGCGGTATGAGGCGCTTGAGCAATACATGGCCGACGACGAGCTCTTCTTCATAGCCCGTGAGGGTGGGCGCACATTTCTTCGGGGCTTCACCGAGGGCGAAGCCCAGCGAATTTCGATGCCGAATCGCAAAGACCACTTTCAATGGGATCTGCGTGAGCATCCGACGCTGCGCTGGGATTGGCGGGCCATCGAGCTCCCGGAGAATGCCAGCGAGCGCGACAAGAACGATACCGGCGGCGCCATCTATGTAACGTTTCGCACAGACTGGCTGGGGCGCCCGCAAAGCATTAAATACACCTACAGCTCCACCCTCCCAGTTGATACGGTCGTGTCGTTCGGCCGTCTCAAGGTCATCGTCGCGGCGTCTGGTGCCGACGGGATCGGCGAATGGACAACGATCTCGCGAGACGTCGTGGCGGACTACAAGCGCGTTTTTGATCGAGATCCCCCAGACAAACCGCTGTCAATAACACTTTGGAGTGATTCAGACGATACTCGCTCTCGAGCCACCGTCGATTTTGACGATATCAAGCTCGTGAAGTAAAGCGGGTTATGTCGCGTTCATTTCGATCCAGTCTGCTCTGCGCCGTCTGCTGCGCAACCGTAGTCTTGAGTGCCGCCGGCCAGGGAGCCTGGAGTCGAGCGGCCGGCAGTGCGTACCTCAAAATCTCCTACGGTGCTTCGACCGCTGCAGACCAGTTTACGTTTGACGGACGGACCAAGCCGTACGCAGACGCAGTCGATGACTATTCCTTCTTCGATCGCAGCGCATATCTCTACGCGGAAACCGGCCTCAGCGACAGGACCACGCTGATCGTCTCGGTGCCCTTTAAACGAATCGTGGTTCGCGACGCCGCGTTTCGGTATCAGACGTACGGCTTCGGCACAGCCGGCCTCGGTGCGCGAATCGACTTGGGGCCCGAGCTGCAACTTGGAGCCAACGACGCTTTTGCCCTCAATCTGGCTGCAGGTCTTCCGCTCGGCTACACGCGCAATTACGCACCGAGTGCCGGCGCCGGCCAGATTGACGCATCCGCGATCTTAAGCTATGGACGGTCATTCTATCCAGCCCCCGCATACCTGCAGTTTGGTTTCGGATATCGCTACCGATCCTCGGTGTACGCACTTTCTCAGTCGGTAACATGCAACGAGGGGAGTGACCTTTTCTGCGTTGCCGACAATAAGCCCAGCTACAGCGACGAGTTGTTGATTCACGCGGAGACAGGCGTCACAATTTCGAACTTCCTGTTTGTTCAAGCCCTGGCCAACGTTGTGTGGTCGACTGACGCGCCCGTGACGGGCTTCAGCGTGACGAACCCCATTCCAACAGAGCAGCGATACGTGAAGGTCGGGGGTGGTTTAGCCGCACTGCTGCCGGGCAATACAAGCCTGAGCGCGCAGGCATTCGTTACGCCGTACGGTCAGAATACCGTGCGCTCGATCGACATCTTCCTCGGTATCGACCACCGCTTCAGCATCCGGAAGACCCGGTAGTGATGACACCCCCATTGTCGCGACGCCAGTTCATTGCCCAGACAACAGCAGCGACCATTGGCGTCTGCTTTGTTCAACTCGGCTGCGACTACAACTCCGTCGATCCAATCGTCGAAGGGCGTGAGCTGCCGTTCCTGACGCCGGTGGACAGCTTCTACGTGAAAGCGGGGGCCGAGATTTCGATCGGAAACTGGCAGCAGCCCAGCCTCTCGCAGAGTGAATGGTCACTACTGATCGACGGACTCGTTTCGAGTCCGCGTCAGATCAACTTCGACGACATTGCCGAAGCGGCAGCATCTGGCCACGACGTCAACGTGTTAAAGACCATGAGATGCGTCATTGACTCGAACGAGGTGGCCGGACTCATCGGGACGGCGGTCTGGTCGGGAGTTCCGCTAACGCACTTTCTCGATCCGAGCGATATCGACGCGACCGCTCGTCGACTACGCATACGCGGCTACGATGGCTTCACGAACAACATCAGAGTTGATCGGCTGGCCGGAGACGAGAACGCACAACTCTTGCCGCCGCTTCTCGTTACGCACATGAATGGCGAGCCGCTGACAGAGCGCCATGGGGGGCCAGTCCGGCTGATGTTGAACGAGGCCTTCGGATACAAGAACGTCAAGTGGATCCAGCACATCGAGGTTACGGCGAACGACGCGCCATTCGGCACTTACCAGGATGCCGGCTTTTCGGACGACGGCGTGATCAGAGTCGTGAGTCGGGCTACAAATCCGCTGCGGAGTGCAGTGATCCCGGCCGGGCCAACGCGCATCTCAGGCTTCGCGGTAAGCGGATTTGCGGCAGTCGACAGCGTTCAGGTAGCTGTTGACGATGGAGCCGCGGTGAACGCCCAAACGCGATCCCTGAGTGATATTTCGGCAACCGACCCCCTCGTCGCTTCTGCCGTCCAGGTCGCCGACGGACTGCCATTTCCCTACAGAGCCGTGTGGACGCAGTGGTTCCTCGATGTTGACTTCGCGGTCGGGTCGCACACAGTTCTCGTTCGCGCCTCAGACACTGCTGGAAACGAACAACCCGAATCCGACAGTGATATTACCGACGGAATCAACGCCGCTGCGATGGTGACGGTTGAGGCTGTTTGACGTGGTCCGGGGTTCAGATAAATATCAGATACTGCTCCACACCGTCACAGCGATCGTTGTGTTCCTGGGTTTTTCGGGTTGCGAGTTGATCGATCCGAATCCGGGACCCGCGCCCATCGATGACAGACAGCAGGTCGACAATTCGACGCCCTCGATCGCAAAAGGCGAGGCGTTGTTCGTGGCCAACTGCGAACGTTGTCACGGTGAGTCGGGTGATGGAGCACTCATCTGGCCGGCGCCGATCTGGCGCGTTGAAGATCCCGGTGTTGTAATACGCAACGGCCGGGACGCAATGCCGCCGTTCCCCGCGATCTCCGACAGCCAGATCGTCTCGATCGGCCTCTACCTTGCGAGTGCGGGTCCACCGCCCACAACTGAACCAGGCGCCAACTTCAGCGCGTTCTGCGAGGGATGCCACGGAGCGTTTGGGGCGGGCGGGTCGTTCTTCCCCAGCAGTATCCAGGGTTACACCGCAGTCGCCGACGTTGTGCGCAGCGGGCGTGGAGAGATGCCGGCGTTGGCTGAATCGCAGCTTTCGCCGGAAGCACTCGATTCACTTTCAGCGTTCGTGGGCGGGCTCGCAAACATGACCGCCTACAGCGGAGAAGAGTACTTCGCGGCACGATGCGCCGGGTGCCACGGGTTCTCGGCCGAGGGAACTGACCGTGGCTATCCGATCGCACACCCAAGCGCCGAGTACGCAGGGTGGGTGATTCGCCAGGGGCGACCCGGTACCCAGTTTCCCAATACGATGCCCGCGTTTGAGGAGGTCCATTTGACCAGCGATCAGCTCGACGAGTTGTTGATGTACCTCGCCTCGCTGCCCCGCCCGGACTCAGGACCAGAGCTGTACCGAACATACTGTGGCAACTGTCACGGTGGCGACGGAGGTGGCGGTGTCACGGGCTCCAGCCTGAGCGAGGCGCTCACCGACACCACGGCTTTTCTTTCCGGGGTACGGCAGGGCTTCGGCGGCAGCAACTACGCAGACAGGGCGAGGTACATGCCCGCATGGGACAGCGGGCAGATCACCGACGCTGAAGTACGGGCGATTAGGACCTACCTCCAGTCACTGACCTCGGGCTAGCCGACAGCTACGCCGAGAGCATCCACTCGAACTTGGTGCCCGCGAGAATCGCTGCGACTTCATCGTAGTTTTCGAGCATGCTGCTGATCGGGAAGGGGTTTCCCTTCTTCAGCCTCGGAGGGATTGAGCCCGGGTTGACGCCGACGTGGCGGCAAATCATCTCATAGCCAACGCGAGGGTCCTGTTCAACGTGATCCTCGTAGATCACGTGTATCGAACCTTCGGGAGTACCAGCCCCTGTAACCCTCAACATTTCCTCAAGGTGCGCCTCGTCGTCGTGTAGACGCTGCAGCAAGGGGCCCGACTCGTCGTCCATACCCGCATCGTCGGGAGGCATGACAATAGACCTTAGCTCTCTCTTGGACTCCCCACCCATTTGCCATCGATCGGTTTCAGCTGCTATCCGGGAAGACAGGTAGCGTCGAAGGTGATTTCGTCGTGACAGGACAACAAATCGAGTGAAGCCCAGAGCCCGCAACGTATCAACGCACTCGTAGGGCGTCAGTCCCAGCCGGCGCATGTTGTGCGTAGTAATCTCGCAACCAAACCATGCCCACGGTCGACGGCGCATGTTCCACGAGACCACAGTTCCCAGGTCGCATCTCCAGCCATCGCGTGACCCGTTCTTCCGTTCAAACGCACTCATGTCCCGGGTCAGAATCTCTCCGGTCCAGGCCATCTCAGCATTCTCATTCAGCATCCGCCCGAGAACGGAACTTCCACATCTATGCTGATGGAAGACAACTACTGACCCTGGGCGTTGCGCCGAAATCGCGCGGCCGAGCAGACGCGCAACGACTTTCCTCAGTAGTTTTCCTCGAGGGCGAGCGATCAAATCGAACCGTTACTCTTTTCTGGTGCGGCTTTGCGCCGGTACGTGACGAAGCGGAAGCCCGGGTGGCGAGCCTCGAAAACCAATTCGAAAGTTGAGTCGATCAGGTGTTCGAATCGGGGGAAGTGGGTATCTCCCTCGTGATCCCCGTCTACAAGTGTGAGTTCGAGCGTCGTAGCCATGGGCAGAAACTGCTCATACACCGTTCCGCCACCCCCAATGTAGATCACGGGCTCTTCGCTCAGCGCCACCATGACGTCGTCGATCGAGGTGTACGTCTCGACGCCCTCGAGTCCGGGACGATCGGGGTTGCCCGTCAGCACGATAGTGCGTCGATCGCCGAGCGGTTTTCCGAACTGATGAATGATCGCGTCGTACGTCTCCCGACCCATGACCAGCGGCTTCCCAAGCGTCAGTCGCTTGAATCGCCGCAGGTCTTCTGGAATGTGCCACGGCAAGTTCAGCCCATCGCCGATCACGAGGTTGTTCTCAGCAACAGCAGCTATGAGAATCACGTCTGGGTTGTTGCTGGTTACGCTCATACGGCCACCATCCCGCGGATGTGTGGGTGCGGATCGTAGTTCACGATTTCGAAGTCCTCATAGCGATACGAGAACAGTGATTCCGGGCGTCGATGGATTACGAGTCTGGGAAGTGGCCTAGGCTCACGGGAGAGCTGCAAGGCCACCTGGTCGCGGTGGTTGTCGTAGATGTGGCAATCGCCTCCTGTCCAGACAAAGTCCCCAGGCATCAGATCAGTCTGCTGCGCCACCATGTGCGTAAGCAACGCATATGAGGCAATGTTGAACGGGAGGCCAAGGAACGAATCCACCGAGCGCTGATAGAGCTGGCACGAGAGTCGCCCCTCGCTAACATAGAATTGAAAAAGCAGGTGGCACGGCGGGAGCGCCATCTTCGGCACGTCATCCACCTTCCATGCACTGACGACAATTCGCCTCGAGTCGGGGTTGTTCCGAATCAGGTCGAGTGCGTTAGACATCTGGTCGACAACAGTTCCGTCAGCGCCTTCCCAGCGCCGCCACTGCTTGCCGTAGACGGGTCCAAGTTCACCGTCGGCGTCTGCCCACTCATCCCAAATCGTTACGCCGTTCTCCCGCAGGTACGACACGTTCGTATCTCCTGAGAGAAACCAGAGGAGTTCGTGTACGATGCTCCGGATGTGCAGCTTCTTAGTTGTGACAAGCGGGAACCCTTCGCTCAGATCAAAACGCATCTGGCTTCCAAAGACGCTCCTGGTGCCGGTCCCGGTGCGATCCCGTTTGTCGGCACCATTGTCAACGATGTTCTGGAGGTAGTCGAGGTACTGGCGCATGCCCGGTCAGAACGCCTCCACGGCAACAAGGCAATCAGACGTCCGCAATTCGATCTTGCTGTTGCCGTCAGACAGCCGGTATTCTTCAATGGCGTCGGGCAACATCTCTCGGGGCGTTTCCATGGCGAATAACGTATCCGCGACGACCTGCCAGTCCTCGGGTGTCAGGTGCACGATCGCCTTGCCGTCTTCAGCGACAAACGGATAGTAGTTCAGTACGCGGTTCAGGTGGTTGATGCCCTGTTTCTGGTGCAGGTTCGGATCCACAGTCGAATAACGGATTGGGGGTTCAGTTGGCGGCGGCGCGCAAATCGAATCTCGGAATCTCGACGCGGAAGCGCTGGCCGTCTGCGCGCTCCATAAGATACGTCCCGTACATGTGACCTTCGAAGGTATCGATCACGGTGTACGAGTTGTATTGGTGTTGGCCGCCCGGAGCAATCACCGGTTGCTGGCCGATCACGCCCTCGCCTTCTACCTCCTGGGTCTTGCCGCGCTCATTGGCGATGAACCAGTGCCTTCTGAGTAGCTGCACATCGGCCCCGCCCTCGTTCTCTATGCGGATGAAGTACGCAAAAACAAACCTCCGCGCGAGGATGTCAGACTGGCCGTCCAGATAGACCGGTCGGACAGAAACCCTGATCTCGTCTGTTACCGATTCGTACGCGAGCATGATCTTCGTCGATAAGGCCGATGGAACGAGTGCCCGTTTCGAGCGGTTCCAGCGTTACGAAGCAGAGAGCTTGCTTTTTGCCCGTAAACGGAGTTCTTTCTGCGGCAGTTAGCGTGTCACTGTCCGACCGTCAACATCAACGACCAGAGCCAACCGGCTTATGAGCACCGAAGCGCCGTCAAAACCCGTCGAGACCCTACCTGACGCCACGATACTATTCGCCGGCGACTCAGGCGACGGCATGCAACTCACGGGGACGCAGTTTACGCTGGCCACCGCGTATGCAAGAAACGACCTAGCCACACTTCCTGACTTCCCCGCCGAGATCCGGGCACCTGCCGGAACGACCTACGGCGTGAGCGGCTTCCAGCTCCAGTTTGGTTCGGGTGTCGTCAGAACACCCGGTGACGAGGTGGACCTGCTGGTGGCGATGAACCCGGCGGCACTCAAGGTCAACCTTGGGCGGGTCAAAAAGGGCGGCACGATCGTCGTCAACACCGACGCCTTCGAGAAGCGAAACCTCGAACTCGCTCGCATGACGGCAAATCCGCTCGAAGATCAAACGCTCGACGGTTACAACGTCATAGAGGTGAAACTCACCTCTCTGACACGCGAGGCGCTAAAGGACAGCGGACTCAACCAGAAGGAGATTGACCGCTCCAAGAATATGCTCGCGCTGGGGCTTTCGCTGTGGCTCTACTCGCGCCCAATCGAACCTGCCGAGGAGTGGATCGCGCGGAAGTTCGCCAAGAAACCAGAAGTACGAGATGCCAACCTGCACGTCTTGCGTCACGGCTACTACTACGGCGAGACTACCGAAGAATTTGTCGTCAGGTATGACATCCAGCCTGCGGCATTGCGACCCGGGAAATACCGTGCAATTCGCGGCGTTGAGGCACTCGCGCTCGGACTCGTTGCCGCGGGCCAGCGAAGCGGGTTACCACTCTTCTATGGTTCGTATCCGATCACACCGGCGTCTGACGTACTACACGAACTGAGCCGGTATCGCAACTTCGGCATCGCGACGTTCCAGGCAGAAGACGAAATCGCTGCCGTCGGCTCCGCCATAGGGGCTTCCTTTGGTGGCTCGCTGGGTATCACAGGCACAAGTGGGCCCGGCCTCGCGCTGAAGGGCGAAGCAGTGGGGCTCGCAATCATGACGGAGCTACCGCTCGTCGTGTTGAATATGCAGCGCGGTGGGCCGTCAACCGGCTTGCCAACCAAGACCGAGCAGAGCGATCTACTCCAGGCATATTATGGCCGAAACGGTGAGGCACCTTGCCCGATCATCGCGGCCAGCACGCCCGGGGATTGCTTCGAGTCGGCCTATGAGGCCTGCCGCATTGCGGTAAAGTACATGACTCCGGTCATCTATCTGGCCGACGGGTATCTCGCAAATGGCTCGGAGCCGTGGCCAATTCCAGATCCCGACAAACTCAACCCATTCCCCGTTGCGTTTGAAAAGGCCCCGGCCTCGGAAGACGAAGAAGCATTCCTGCCGTATCGAAGGGATGAGGAAACACTCTCTCGTCCCTGGGCGAAGCCGGGAACGGTTGGACGGGAGCATCGACTAGGCGGACTCGAGAAGGAGCACGAAACCGGAAACGTCTCGTACGACCCAGAAAACCACCAATTCATGACAAACCTGCGTGCCGAAAAGGTGCAGCGCGTAACGCAGGAGATCCCGCCGCTGGAAGTGCACGGCGATGACAACGGAGACCTACTTGTCGTCGGATGGGGATCAACACGGGGAGCCATCGAGGCCGCTGTCGACCGCGCCAACAAAAAGGGCCTGTCGGTTGGCAGCGTTCACCTTCGGTATGTAAGACCGCTGCCGAGTGATCTTGCTGAAGTCATGGGCAGATTCAAACGAGTACTCGTACCAGAGTTGAATGACGGTCAATTAGTGCGCATCCTCCGCGCCGAGTACGTGCTACCACTGTTGGCATACAACAAAGTCAAAGGACTGCCTTTCGGCCCGGCCGAGCTTCTGGCAGAGTTTGAGCGCTTGCTCACGAACGGTTAAACCCGGCGAGAAAATGGAAGAAGGCAAAAGGAAACCGACACTCCCCCCGGGCGCTAAGCGAAAGCCCACTCTGCCTCCGGGAGCCGGAAAGAAAAAGCCGACCCTACCACCGGGAGCTGGGAAGAAGCCGAAGCTTCCGCCTGGAGCAGGCGGTGACGGAGCACCTGCCGGCCTAACGCGAAAGGACTTCGAGACAGACCAGGACGTTCGCTGGTGCCCGGGATGCGGCGACTATGCCATCCTGGCAACGGTGCAACGCCTCATGCCCGAACTGGGGGTGCCGCGAGAAAAAACGGTGTTCATTTCAGGTATTGGTTGCTCCAGCCGGTTCCCGTACTACATGAATACGTACGGAATGCACTCCATCCATGGGCGTGCACCAACGATTGCCACGGGACTCAAGGCTTCCCGACCGGACCTTGACGTCTGGATCATCACGGGAGACGGCGACTCGTTGTCAATCGGCGGCAACCATCTCATTCACCTGCTTCGTCGCAACGTGAACGTGCAGCTGCTTCTTTTCAACAACCAGATCTACGGACTCACGAAGGGACAGTACAGCCCTACGTCGGAGCGCGGCAAGATCACGAAGAGCACGCCGTACGGTTCGATCGACCACCCCTTCAACCCGGTCACACTCGCCCTCGGAGCCGATGCCACGTTTGTTGCGCGCACGATGGACCGGGATCCGAAGCACATGAAGGAGATTCTCCGGGAGGCGCATACTCACAAAGGGGCGTCTTTCGTGGAGATCTACCAGAACTGCAACATCTTCAACGACGGAGCCTTTTTCCGATACACCGAGAAAGATTCGAAGCCCGACAACGCTGTCTTTTTGCAGCACGAGAAGCCGATGGTCTACGCGAACGGAACCAGAGGCATCAAGCTGGATGGGTACAATCTTGTCTCCTTTGAGCTGAACGAAAACAATACGGTCGACGACTGCCTCGTGTATGACGCCACGAGCCGAGAGCTTGCTGGAATTGCAGGCCGCCTGTTCAACAAATCAGACATGCCCCAGCCCTTCGGCGTCTTCTACCAGGTTGAGCGGGGCACCTACGATGACCTGCTGACGACCCAAACCGAGGGAATACGCGCCAAAATGGGGAAGGGAGACCTCACCAAGCTGCTCAATTCGGGCGACACGTGGGTCATAGAAGAGTGAGGCGGAAAAGCTAAAGGACGCCCCCGGTCCGTCGATACACGGTGGTGAAAAGCCCGCCCAAGGGTCCCACCACTGTTATCCTCGCGATCGGTAATGAGACGGCTATTTATCCCCATTTTTACGCTTGGTTTCCTGTTCCTAGTCGGATCGGGTTGCGACGCGCTGACGAACGACGAACGCGGCACGGTTACCCTCAACGGAATCGTCGTGGACGGCGATGACGAAGGGGTTCCAAATGCCTTCATCCGAGTTCAGCCCCAAGATCTGCTGGTCGAAACCGACGAAAGCGGTGTTTTCAACCTCGATGTAGAAATCGACTCGACGATGAACCTCGTCGTCATCGCGTCGAAGAACGGCTACACCGCGACGAACACGACGCTGCTCGCGATAGCGGGCCGAACGATCGAAGTGCCGACGCTGCGCATCACTCCGACCGGCGGCTTCGTGGAAGAGTCTGGCAAGGCAGCCAACATCATCCTGCGTAGCCTCTCGAGTCCGCAGGTAGGCGTTCGCGAGGCCGGCACCGAAGAGATCGCGACAATAACGTTCCAGGTAACAGACTCGACGGGCCAACCGCTATCGCTGAGCCAGGCGGTTGACGTTGCGTTCGCGTTTGGCCAACAACCAAACGGCGGCGAGTTCCTGTTCCCGCAGACGGTGCGCACTGACAACGACGGTGAAGCACGCGTAAACCTCTCTGCCGGCACCGTCGCCGGAGTCGTGCAGGTCATTGCCTCCGCGACAGTGAACGGCGTGACCATCAGATCGAATCCTGCCGCCATGTCGATTCACGGTGGCCATCCCGATCAGACACACTTTACACTTGGACCGGAGCGGTTCAACTTCCCTGGACTCACGCGCTTCGGTGTACCGAACGGAATCTCCGTGCTGGTAGGGGACCAGTATTCGAACCCCGCGCGACCAAATTCGGCCGTCTACTTCAACTCAACGCACGGTGTCATTCAGGGCTCGTCGTTGACAAGCGAAGACGGAGGCGCCTCGGTTACGCTCTTCTCGGGCAATCCGTTGCCAAACGTCGACGGGATCTCGACCGTGACCGCAACTACGGCAGACATCAACAACGACGCGGTAACTGCACAGATACCAGTGCTGTTCACCGGTTCGCCAATCATTACACTCACCCAAACGGGCAGCTCCAACGACCCGTTTGCGCGACGCTTTGACTATACCGTCAACGACTTCCTCGGCAACCCGATGGGACCCGGCACGGTCATCACGGTACGAGCCGGCGGTGTCAAGGTTGAGGCAGTAGGAAACGTGAACGTCGAGCTCGGCGATACGGTGATTCTTGGGGATGGTGAAACCAACCCCTACACCGTAGTCCGCGGCCCCGGCATCACAGACTTCTCATTTTCGGTGGTAGAGCGCACGATCGCGGACATCGTTGATCCACCGTCTCTAGATCGCGTGACGATATCCGTCAGCGGGCCAAACGGACAGCTGCAGGTGGCGTTCGGCGCAAACGGTGCCTCGACCTCCACGGAGGGCGCAACTGTCGAGCAAGTTGACGCTGATACCTACGTAATACGAGCCGAACAGTAGGCGCCGTCTGACAGCGCCAGGGCTCTGTCGGAAAGGCTGGTAACTCGCCTATGAGGGGCACCCGCACAAGCGGGTGCCCCTTTTTTTGGTTGAGGGTTGAGGGTTGAGGGTTGAGGGTTGAGGGAAAGTTGTTGGCGCGGCAAGCGGGGTTTATGCACTTCGGGTTAATTCGAGACTCGGGGAGCAAACGCGCGCGGAGCCGCACCGACAGCCCTCTCATCCCTCACCCCTCCTCCCTCACCCCTCAGCCCTCAGCCCTCACCCCTCAGCCTTCACCCTTCGACCTTCACCCTTCGACGTTCACCCTTCGACGTTCGACCTGTGACCCCTATTTCACAGCCACTTCGTAACAACAGGCTCGGTGGGGCGTACATACAGTCTGCGTCGCGAGGCTCGCTTTAAGGAGCCGCAACCCCTCAGTTGCGCCACTCTGCAAGTCGTGCGCACTTGCGATGACGTTGTCTCAGTCAACAATCTTGAAAAAATGCGCAAGACTTCTGTACTCCTGGCGGTTCTCGTCGCCGTCCTGTCAACGGCCGCTGTGAACGCCCAGGATTATGCGGACGCCAAGGCTCTCCTAGAAGCGGCCCTCGAAAAGACGGGCGGCGATAAGTGGGCGTCCGTCGAATCGATGGTCATGTCCAGTAGCATGACGATCGACTCACCGCAAGGTGAGATGATGGGCACCGCGAAACTAACTTTTGTGTACCCGGGGTTCATGCACGCCCGCATCCTCCTCGACATGGATGATGGTTCAGGTATGCCCATGGGTCCCATTACGCAGGTCATGACTCCAGACACGGGATTCGTTCAGACGGATCAGGGCAATCAGCCCATGCCTGGAGGTAACGGACCGAAAGCTGCAACGGACGAACTCGAGTTGCTGAAAGACGACGGGCCCGAGCTGGCGCTCGCAACTGACACACTCGACGGAACGCCGGTCTACAAGGTGACGGCTACGACCGACGAACAAACTGCCTCGCACTATTACGCGATGGATTCGCTGATGCGGGTAGCAAAGTCCGTTTCGACACCAGCCGGCGAGCAGTGGATTCGCTATTCCGACTATCAAGAAGTAGACGGACTGGTTGTCCCCTTCACCATGACTCAGGACATGGCAGGCGGGATGAAGCAGGTGATCAAAGCGAAGAAAGTCGAAATCAATCCTGAGCTCGACAAAGCGAAGCTTTTCGGTGACATGTAGTCAGCCGCGCTATTGACTCTCAAGGGCGGGCGCCATCGGCGTCCGCCCTTTCTTTTTATGGCCGCACTGCGTGCTCCAGAATCTGTGCAGAGTCTCGAACGGACCGAGCGTAGAAATCAGCACAGAGGGCCTTCGCCGCCTGCGCGGTGAGGTCGCCGCCCACTCCACGCTTGAGGCGGTCGGCGTGTACGTGGTAGAGGCACACCGCTGCCGCGACCGAGATGTTGAAACTCTGCACGAAGCCCGGGGTGCGCACGGCAATCACCTCGTCTGCCAACGATGTAATCTCTTCGCTGGCGCCGTTCAGTTCATTGCCGAAAACGAGTGCCACGCGCCCAGAGAAATCAATTTCTTCGAGGCTCCGCGCCCGCTCGTTCAGCGCCGTCACGAACACCTCGTAGCCGGTTTCCTTCAGGTGCGATACGGCGGCAACTGGTGTCTCCCACGCAGAGACGTCGAGCCATTTCTCTGCTCCCTGAGTCGTGCGTGTGGACGTCTTGACAACTGCGCTGGCATCCACAATGTGGAACGGTTGGAATCCAAAGGCCTCGGCAGTCCGCATTACTGCAGACACATTACCTACATCGACGAGCCCTTCGACAACGGTCGCCACGTTCCGGGTCCTTCCGGCGACGACTTCAGCGATCCTTTCACGCCGCTGCTCTGTGAGAAGTGGTCCGAGTTCCGACAACACCGTCTCCACGGGATACTGCTGCGCGCCAACCTGCACGCTGCGGTACAAGTCCGAGTCGCCGGTCGCCGGAGACGCAGCTTCCGCCAGTATGGCCTCCATTCGTGCCCGCGCAATGTCGCGATCCGTTGGCTCGCTCATGGTTCGATTAGCGTTGATTCGCCGCCCCACCTCGACTATACTCTGGGACCCTCAACAGGGCCCTCAAAGGGGGACTCAAACTAACATGCATCGTTGTTATGAAGCGTAGATCCTTTGTTCGAAAGACGGCGGCCGGAATCGCGGGAGCCGGACTTGTGGCTGGCTGTGCCAGCAACGACGAAGGTGCGGCTACCGGGAGCGGGTCTGCACTTCCGCGTGTGAGCTGGCGCCTGGCCTCGAGCTTCAGTCGCTCGCTTGATACAATCTACGGCGCGGCCGAGGTGCTTGCTGAGCGCGTCAGCGCCATGAGCGGTGGTAAGTTCACGATTCGCGTCTATCCCGGGGGCGAGATTGTGCCTGCGCTGGAGGTTCTCGGCGCTACGCAACAGCGCACCGTGCACATGGGACATACCGCGAGCTACTACTACGTCGGTAAGAATCCCGCGCTCGCGTTCGACACGGGTGTCCCGTTTGGGCTATCCGCCAGACAACACAATGCATGGATGTATCATGGCGGTGGTCTCGAACTAACTCGGGCGTTGTTCGCCGATTTCAACATCATCAACTTTCCCGGCGGCAACACGGGCACACAAATGGGTGGCTGGTTCCGCCGACCGGTGGATACAGCAGCCGACCTGCGCGGTTTGAAGATGCGTATCCCGGCAGTCGGAGGGCGCGTCATGTCTCGACTTGGCGTAAACGTACAACTGATCTCCGGCGGTGAGATCTACTCTGCGCTTGAGCGCGGCGCAATCGACGCGACAGAATGGGTGGGGCCCTACGACGACGAAAAACTGGGGCTGAACAAGATCGCCGACTATTATTACTATCCCGGCTGGTGGGAGCCCAGCGCGGGTCTGTCCTTCTATGTGAACCGAGACGCGTGGAACGATCTTCCGGAGTTGTATCGCGAGATCCTCACGTCTGCCGCCAGTGAGGCCAACCTGCTCATGCTGGCGGCCTACGATGCGAAGAACCCGGCTGCATACCAGCGGCTTCTTGACGGAGGCACCGACATCCGTCCATTCTCTCGCGACATCCTTGAGGCAGCTGAACGCGAGACGCGTGCGTACCTCGACGAGAACGCAGCCGATGACGAGAGCTACGCTGCTATTCTGCAAAGCTATCGCGAGTTTGGCGAGGCATCCCGCAAGTGGTTTGCGACCGCCGAGCGCGCGTACTCCGAGTACACGGTCGGGTGAACATCTGCGTTTTTTGTGCTTCGAGTGACGGCTTGCCGGACAGATACCACGCAGCCGCACGGGCACTGGGAAAGCGCATCGGAGCCTCGGGCCACACCCTCGTTTACGGCGGTGGAAACGTCGGCCTTATGGGGACCCTCGCACGCGCCGTCCATGCCAAATCGGGCCGCGTCGTCGGCTACATTCCACGGCGACTGCAATCGATTGAGGGAAGAGCCTATGATATCGCCGACGAACTCCATGTCACTGAAACGATGGCAGAGCGGAAACGCGGCATGTACGAACTTGCCGACGTCTTCGTGGTCCTACCGGGAGGCATCGGGACCCTGGAAGAGTTCTTCGAAGTCCTGACGCTGCGAAAGCTCGGATACCATAGCAAGCCCATCTACGTGTTGAACACGGACCGATGTCACCAGCCCCTTATCGATCTGCTGCGTCATGCTGACAAGAAGGGCTTTTCTCCAGGCGTATCTGATGGAGATCTCTATCGGGTGATTGACACCCCGGAGGAACTGTGGGTCGACATGAATGAGTGACGAGGCGACGCAGCATACGCTACGCGTGCAACGCACGGCGCGATACCATCTCTCCGATGCGCTTCTGCCGGGTTCGGAGCTGTGGTACGTCCTTCACGGATACGGCCAACTGGCAGCTGACTTCATCGAGTCGCTAGCCGTTATCCGCGAAAGCAACGACGCGCACCTTGTCGCCAGAGGCCGTCGCATTCTCGTTGCGCCCGAGGGTTTGTCGCGATTCTACCTCAGCGGCACGCGTGGGACTATCGGTGCCTCATGGATGACGCGTGACTTCCGGGACGAAGAGATCGAGGACTACATAGCGTATCTCGATACGCTGCATGAAACGCTACGCGCCGCAAATCCCGGTAAGGATGTTGTTTTCGGATTCTCACAGGGAACGGCAACCGCATCACGTTGGGTGGCTGGAGGCGCGGTGCAACCCGATGTACTTGTCCTCTGGGGAGGAACCGTGCCGCCCGACATCAGCGAACGCGGACTTCAAATACTGCGAACGATACCACGCCGCATCATAGCGTTTGGCGACAACGACCGGTACGCCGACGAGGACCGTATCCGACAGGAACTGGATTCGCTAAACGACCGCGACCTACCGTTCGAGGTGCTCCGCTTCGACGGCGGCCACGAATTGCCAGAATCTGCACTCGTACGGTTGCTGAAACTGCTCGGGCGTGACTCCTAGAGCACGAGCTGCGGCCAGATGATGATGGCGAGCAAGCCGATCAGCTGGATCACGATGAATGGTATGACACCCCGGTATATCTGCCCGGTCGTCAACTCGGGTGGCGCCACCCCTCTGAGGTAGAACAGGGCAAATCCGAAGGGGGGCGTCATGAACGAAGTCTGCAGGTTCATCCCGATCATGACTCCGAACCAGACGAGATCCACTCCAAGCAGCGCGGCTGCTGGCGCGAGAAGCGGTACGATGATGAAAGCGATCTCAAAGAAGTCGATGAAGAAGCCCAGGATAAAGATCGCGAGGTTCGCGACGATGATGAGACCGATCACCCCACCCGGCAGATTTGTCAGGATCCCCTCTATCCAAAGGTCTCCGTTCAGTCCCCTGAATACGAGCGCAAACGCCGTCGATCCGACGAGTAAGAGCATGACCATGGAGGTCAGCTTCGCGGTCTCGTCCATTGTTTCAACGAGCGCCTTCTTCGTCAGCCGTCTCCCGGCAGCCGCGAGTACCATCGCGCCGACGGCGCCCAGCGCGCCGGCCTCAGTAGGCGTCGCCACTCCGATGAGGATGGAGCCGAGGACCACGACGATCAACAAAAGGGGTGGAAGCATGACCAGCAATACCCGACGAACAAGCTCACCGGTGCTGATGTCGCGCTCCGAAAGCGGTAGGGCTGGCGCGGCCTTGGGTTTGAAGACGGCCACACCTCCGGCATAGAGACCGTACATGACTGCGAGCATGACACCGGGCACGAGGGCGCCAATGAAGAGGTCGCCAACAGAGACACCCAACTGGTCGGCCAGAACAACAAGCACGACACTGGGCGGTATGATCTGCCCCAGCGTTCCCGAGGCCGTGATTACGCCCGCCGACAGCTCATTCGAATACCCGTAGTTCATCATTACGGGGAGCGAGATCATCCCCATCGCCACTACTGACGCCCCGACGACTCCTGTCGCAGCCGCAAGCAGGGCGCCAACGAAAACGACCGCGAGTGCGAGTCCGCCCCGAAGCGGCCCGAACAGCATCCCGATCGTCTTGAGCAAGTCCTCGGCGAGGCGCGACTTCTCCAGCATCGTGCCCATGAAGATGAAGAACGGAACGGCGAGCAGCACGTAGTTCGACATGATGCCGAAAATGCGGTCGGGCAGCGCCATCATCAGGTGCCAGTCCAGCAGGCCAAACTCGATCCCGAGGAGCGCAAAGATCAGAGCCGTTCCCCCTAGCGCAAAGGCAACGGGATAGCCGGAGAAGATGAGCAGCAACGCGGCTGCAAACATCAGGGGACCGAGGAGATCAGGGTTCATTCTTCTCGATCGGCCTCTTCCCTGTCAGGAGGCCCGCCCCGCCGAAGCGATGCTGCTGAACGGACGAGCAACGCCAACCCTTGCAACAGCAGCAGAGCCAACGCGATTGGGATAATCGTCTTGATCGGATACCGTGGCAGACCGCCCGGGTCCGGGCTCTGCTCCATCACAGCCCAGGAGTTCTTGATCGCCGGAACGGAGACGGCGATCACCAGCGCGCAAAAAGGGATCAGGAAAAGGATCGTGCCGAGCACGTTGATCCACGCCTTTCCGCGCTCGCCAAGACGACCGTACATCACGTCTACGCGCACGTGGGCCTCTTCCCTGAGTGCGTACGAAGCGCCGAAGAGGAACACCACCGCGAACAGATACCACTGTAGTTCGATGTAGGTGTTTGAGCTGAGGCCCCAGCCCGTGAACCTGTCGAGGTATCTGGCGACCGCGTTGAACGCACCGGTCAAGACCATGAGGAGCGTCAGCCAGCGAGCGATGACGCCTGTCGAGCCGCTCACGCGATCAACGATTGCCGTAAATCTCTCCATTGTGTGACGACCCCGTGCCGCGCCCCAGTTGTCCGACCCAGTTCTCCCCAGCCGAGCGCGAAAATAGTCGGGATCGGGCGCATTTGCCAGCAACTGCTCGGCGATTGAACTGGTCAGGCGCCTTTAGCCGGAATGAGCGAGCGGACGATACCGGGTGGACGAGCCGCGCCAATGCCCGTCACTAACGCCGGGTAAAAAGACGTTCACTACGGTGTCGAGTAACTCGCTTAATCGACGCATCCGCTTCGCGGCCGTTTTCTCAAAACGAGACTGTACGGGTGCTGGAACCCCGAATTCGAGTATTCGGTGGAAACGGTTGACGCAAGAACTGCGGAGATCGTTTTCCGTATTTTAGGGCCACGGTGACGAACCCCTTCCCGGGCATCAATACTTCTCCGTGCCGCAACAAGACATAGGTACAAGACGGTATCATGATACTACAGCGTTTTTTGAGTGTAGCATTCGTATGCGTGTTTACACTTACGCTCAGTGCCCAGGCACAAGTTACCTGGAGCGAGTTCGGCGACGGCGGTGCTGACGGTGGCGACATGCCCTCCACCGGGTATGATCTTTCGAGCCTGGAACTCGGTGCGATCGTGGGAGAGCTGTCTTTCAGTGGCGATGTCGACGTCTACAAGATCCGAATCCTCGATCCAACACGATTTTCGGCTACGACAGAAATCGACGCCGGCACGCACCCAGATACGCGCCTCTCGCTTTTCTCGGCAGACTCGCTGGGACTCTACTTCAATGACGATTCGCCCGGGGATACGCTCGGACTCTCAACACTTCCGACCGACTCACTGAACCTGACGCAGCCCGGTATCTACTACTTGGCCGTGACCATGTATGAGGTGAAGGCTATAGACGAGGACAGTGCGCAGGTCTTTCTGGATCCGGAGGACTTCGGTCCCGACTGGTACCGTGTGTACGGGCCGGCGTCGTCCAAGTCTCTGGCTGGTTGGTTCAAGGAGGGTGACGGTGGCGAGCCTTTCGGCACGTATCGCGTCTCCCTTACGGGGACGAACACCGCGCTGAGCGTCGAAGACGATGTGCCCTCAGGCTTCTTTGTGTCGCGCGCGTATCCAAATCCGTTTGTCGCGTCAGCACGGCTTGAGCTCGGCGTCGACCAGACGCAGCGCGTAGAGGCGAAGTTGTTCGACATCCTGGGCCGCGAAATCCGGACCGTCTATTCGGGAGTTTTACCGGGAGGATCTGCAACGGAGTTGCTCATCGACGGCTCCGGGCTACCCGGCGGTCGATACTTCGTTCGCGTTGTTGGCGAGACGTTCGATGCGTCCCAACTCGTGACCGTTACCCGCTAGCGTCTTCGTCGGCGTTCTGATCGACGTCTCGCTCACTGTCGCTTTCACCTGGGCGTCTGGCATAGCGTTGGGCGCGGCGGCTGATGTCCTCCTTTTCGTCTCGGGACCGCCAGTACGCCAGCCTCTCGGCGATACGTTTCTCGTAGCCGATGTCTGACGGCTCATAGAAGTACGTGCCCTGCATTTCTTCAGGCAGGTACTGTTGTGCGACGTAGTGGTTGTGATAGGCGTGTGGGTACATGTAGCCTTTGCCGTGACCCAACCCCTTGGCGTCGCGGTTGCCGTCCTTCAGGTGATTCGGTACGTCTTTGGTCTCCTCGTCGCGAACGTGACTCAGCGCGTCGAAGTAAGAAAGCGTCGTATTTGATTTCGGTGCTGTTGAGAGGTACAAGCAGCACTGGGCGAGGTGAAACTGTCCCTCTGGGAGGCCGACATAGTCGAAGGCCGCCGAGCATGCGGCCGCTACTTCCACCGCCCGTGGGTCTGCAAGGCCAACATCTTCTGACGCGAAGATCAGCATCCGCCGGAATATGAAACGCGGATCTTCGCCGGCATACACCATTCGCGCGAGCCAGTACAGCGAGGCATCAGGATCTGAACCGCGCATGCTCTTGATAAATGCGCTGATGGCGTCGAAGTGTGAGTCACCTTCCTTGTCGTAGAGTACGGCGCGACGTTGAATGCTGTCCTCTGCCACTTCCAACGTGACGCGCACCTTCCCCTCGATCGGAGGGGTGGTCTCGATAGCGAGCTCGAGGGCGTTGAGCAGAGAACGCGCGTCACCGTTGGCGGTTGAGACCAGGTGGTCGAGTGCATTCTCGTCGAGGATTACATCAAGGTGCGCGTATCCGCGCGGACTATCAGTCGCGTGCCTCGCGACCTGGCGCAGGTCATCGCTCGTGAGCGTGCGGAGCTCAAACACACGCGATCGGCTGACCAGCGCTTTGTTGACCTCGAAGAACGGGTTCTCTGTTGTTGCGCCGACGAAGATCACCGTCCCATTCTCGACGTGTGGCAGCAGTGCGTCCTGCTGCGATTTGTTGAAACGATGGACTTCGTCAACGAACAGAATTGTCCGGCGTTGATATAGAGACAGCTGTTTGGCGGCCTCCTCGATTGCCGAACGGATATCCTTGACACCAGCCAGCACGGCATTCATAGTCGTGAAATTGGCGGCCGTACTGTTGGCGATCACGCGCGCGAGCGTCGTCTTCCCTGTGCCGGGTGGGCCATACAGGATCAGGGAGGTGACTCTGTCTGCCTCAATGGCGCGACGCAGCAGCTTGCCTGGCCCAAGAATGTGAGCCTGGCCGACGAACTCCTCCAGCGTCTGCGGCCGCAAGCGATCTGCTAACGGGGCTCGCCCGGCCAGAAACGCCTTTCCTGCCTCCCTGAAAAGATCCTTACTCATGGTGTCGGTTCCTCATCCAGGGATTGGAAGCGACAAACGATCGCACAGACTCCGAAAAACGCACTGCCCCACCCTGGGAAGGGTGCCGGACGTACTGCGCTTCGACCCCAACCGAGGCAAGGGCGTTTTCGGCCTTGCGGCCAACCGCGAAAATGTAATCGGAACCGGTCAACTCGCAAAGCGGTGCGAGGAGTTCCGATCCACGCCGGATCTCTGCCGCCGTCGGCGTCCGTATCGAGAGCGGTTCACCCGGCTTGTGCGGGTGAAAAGGTACAGTATTCCAGACCAGAAAAGCCGGGAAGACGTCCTGCAGGTTCCGCCAGAATATTGATGCGCTGTACTCGCGTAGTGGTTCGTCACGGCCTGCCGCTGTGCGCGCTCCGGCGATTGGAAACTCCGGGTCAACCAGTTGCGATTCGGAGGTGATGGGGACTCCCGAAAACCTGCATCCCCACGGGCCGGGCGCCTCTGCCACGAAGATCACACGCGGTGGCGCCCCGAAGCAGTCAAAGTAATTGTACAAGTTGGAACGCCGTGTTGCCGCAGCCCCTTGCACGTCGAGGTCCGGATGTTCACCCGAATACGGGTTGAACAGCCTGTCGGTTGACGCGACGGGGAAAACCTGTCGCTCGAGAAGCGCCCAGAACTCCGAGCGCCAGTCACCCCACGAATCAGCCATCTGGCCCCGCACGGTTTGCCAGCCGTTCACCACAATGGAGGCAATAGACTGCATCTGCGCGGTGGTCGCTGCTGTCGCAGCGTGGACACGTGAGCCGGTTGCCCTGACCCGACACGATTTCCGCCGTGACGATTCCCGTCGGAACCGCGATAATTCCGTAGCCCATGATCATGATGACCGAGGCGAGGAACTGACCCAGGTTCGTCTGCGGCGAGATGTCCCCGTAGCCAACTGTGGTCAGCGTCACAATCGCCCAGTAGATGCTCCTTGGAATACTCGTAAACCCGTGTTCCTCGCCCTCAACGAGATACATGAGCGACCCCAGAATTACCACCAGGGTCAATACCGAGAAAACAAAAAGCGCGATTTTGTGCCGGCTGGCCCGCAGGGCACTGATCAATACGTCTGCCTCCGTCACGTACTTCGCCAGCTTGAGTACCCGGAATACCCGCAGGATCCTGAGTAGTCGGATCACCAGTAGGAACTGGGCGCCAGGAAGTAGGAGGCTCAGGTACGTCGGGATTGTGGCAAGCAGGTCAACGAGCCCAAAGAAACTCCGAGCGTATCGCGCAGGTCTGACTGCGCACAACAGCCGCAGCACGTACTCGATCGTAAAGAGGATCGTGAAGACCCACTCAAGTGCGTGCAACTCGAACTCATACCGCAACCGAATCGCTGCGACGCTCTCGAGGAGGACAGCGATAACGCTCGCGACAATCACTCCAATGAGGATGACGTCGAACGTTCTTCCCGCCGGCGTGTCGGTGCCGAAGATGATCCCGTTCAGCCGGCCCCGCCACCCCGGCAGGCTGCCACGTTCCCGATAAGGAGATTTGTTGAGCATCGGTTCAGACACCCCTCAAAATAGCGCAGCCATGGACATTATCGTATCTTCGGCGTGCATCATCAGTGTTCACGGCAACGCGAAATCGATACCGCAGACGAGAATGGACAAGGCAGTACTGACCCTGGGCAGCGAAGAATACGAACTTCCGTTAACGGTGGGCAGTGAGCGCGAGGTCGGCATTGATATTCGCGCACTGCGGAAGGAGTCAAAGGCGGTCACACTAGATCCCGGCTACGGCAACACCGGCTCCTGCGAAAGCGCGGTCACCTACATCGATGGCGAAAACGGTGCGCTACGCTACCGCGGCTACTCGATCGAAGAACTCGCCCAGAAGTCGTCGTTCGTCGAGGTGTGCTACCTGCTGATATATGGTGAACTACCGACGTCGGCTGAGCTTGACGTCATGAAGCACAACCTGACGCACCACAGCATGCTTCACGAAGACATGAAGAAGTTCTTCGAAGGCTACCCACCGAGTGCGCACCCGATGAGCGTACTGTCTGCCATGGTCTCATCGCTGGCGGCGTACTACCCCGACTCTGAAGATCCGGCGGATCTAGATCTGAATATCATCCGCTTGATCGCGAAGCTGAAGACGATCGCAGCATTTTCGTACAAGAAGTCGATCGGTCATCCGTACGTGTACCCGCGCAACGATCTCGACTATTCAGAGGACTTTCTGCAGATGATGTTCGCTGTGCCAGCAGAAGAGTACAACGTGCCGACGCTGCTTGCGCGTACGCTGGACATGCTGCTCATTCTGCATGCAGATCACGAACAGAACTGCTCGACGTCCACCGTCCGGATGGTGGGTTCGAGCGGCGCGGACCTGTTCGCTTCGATTTCAGCCGGTATCAGTGCCCTGTCGGGACCGCTGCATGGGAAGGCGAATCAGGAAGTGATCTCGATGTTGGCGCGAATTCAGGCTGACGGTGGCAACTACAAGAAGTACCTGGACAAGGCAAAGGACAAGAACGACCCCTTCCGGCTGATGGGTTTTGGCCATCGGGTGTACAAGAACTTCGATCCGCGGGCCCGCGTGATCAAGAAGACGGCCGACCAGGTCTTGAATGACCTCGGCATCAACGACCCGCTGCTTGCCGTGGCGAAGCACCTCGAAACAGCAGCGCTGGAAGACGAGTATTTCGTGCAGCGCCGACTATACCCAAACGTGGATTTCTACAGCGGCATTCTTTATCGCGCGATGGGCATCCCGACGGATATGTTCACCGTGATGTTCGCGATGGGTCGCATGCCCGGCTGGATTGCACAGTGGGTCGAAATGCGGAACGACCCGCACAACCGGATCCACCGACCCCGGCAGATCTACACTGGTGCTACCGAGCGCGCCTACGTTCCAATGTCGGAGCGCGACTAGCGCTGTAGCTCGAGATGCGCGTTGGCGACTAGTTCAGCGAGGACACGGACGTTGGCAGCCGAGTTCAGAAACGGCTCAAGCCGCTCGGCCGACAAAGCCTCCGTTCCGGTCAGTAGCCGCGCGAAAATCAACGACTCCAGGTCGTAGCGCACCCCTTCAACGTAGAGTGCCGCCCGGTCATCGGCGACAGGTAAATACACGAAACTCGTTGGGCGGGTCCTGACCAACCGGGCCCCAGCCTGCAGGTGAGCAACCACGTCCTCCGCGCCGATGGGCCCTTCCTCCGCTGCATCAAACTCCGGCATCCGCCGGCTGCCGACGCTGATATGGCGGCAGTACCAATCGTCGATTGCCGCCTCGTCGTAGGCGATGGCGCGGATTATTGACCGAACGGCGTCCAATGTACCCGCGTCAATCAAGCCGGGAGCTTCGGTCGGGCCATCCACCGACAGCCGCAGCAACCTTTCCCGATCGATCGCCGCCGCGTAGTCCTCCGCGTACTCAACCAGAATGTCGCGTACTGAAGGCATCCTGAAACCGACCGAATACGCCAAACTCTCGGTCAGCGCAACGCCCGAGTGCGCGAAGCCCGGTGGTAGATAGATAAGGTCGCCGGGCCCGACCTCCCACGAGAATGCAGGCTCGAACTCCCGCAGCAGCTGCAACTCGTCGTGCTCGACAAGGTCGGGTGTGTGAACCGGAGACTCGCCGATTTGCCACAGGCGCTTGCCTGAACCCTGGACGAGAAATACGTCATAGCGATCGATGTGCGCGCCAACACCGCCGCCCGCCACAGCGAACGAAACCATCACGTCGTCGAACCGCCAATTGGGCAAGAAACGGAAAGGCGTCATGAGATCGGAAACGCCGGCGACGTGCCGGTCTACTTCCTGGACAAGCAGGGTCCAGTTCGACTCCGGCAGCCGGGCGAACTCCGATCCCTCGAACGGACCAAACTCAACACGCCACTGCGACGGGCTGTCGGGTGGCTCGTTGAAAACGAGCCGCGAGACCACATCTTGTTCAACAGCCAGACCGGCCAGCTCATCGGGAGATACGCTGGCGAGCGCGTCGGATTCGAACGCCCCTCGCACCAGCAGCGGCGCCTTGCCCCAGTACTGGGACAGAAACTCTGCAGCCGACATCCCGAGCGCACGGATCTCCATTATCTGGCTACAACTCGCTTGTGATCTACATCAGCCAAATTGACTCGCTCATACATGACGAGCCAGCTCGTCCACGAGGAGCTCTTTGTCGGCATCGGTCAGTTCATCCTCGGCATCGGATCCGTCGGGCGGCGTTCTCTGACGCGAGCCGGGGGGATGCTTCACGGGGGCGGGACGCAACGCCTCAGTGACCACTACGGCGATGGTAGTTGCGGCGGCCGAAACGAGTAGTGCTCTAAAGAACCGAGTCAAGATGTGTACTGCGGGTACGTGCCTGCTTAACTTACGCGGCCCAATTTACAGAAAACGTGTTGCACCTTGAAGAGAACACCTGGCGCGATCGCAAGGCTGCATTTATCAGTCGGATGCAGGGGTACGTCGACGCGCGCAAACATCGGCGGGCCCGGTCCGAGAAAGAGCCGGTGTCGGATTTTCTCTTCGAGTACTACGGGATACGTCCGGCGAGCCTGCTGAAATGGACGCCCGGCACGGGTGTTACGCTCTCGGGTGACATGACTGAGTTCGCCGGCCGGCAACACTTCGAGCTGTTCGGGACGCCACCGAAGTCGTTCGCGCGCGTATCAACGAACGACCTCTCGGAGAGTCGCTGGCGCGCAGTGGACTGGATTCGCGTGCTACTCGAAAATGTGCAGAAGCGTCCGCCTTTCCTGGGTTGCTCCGGGATGCACGAGTGGGCGATGGTTGCCATGGATGGTGAGCTGCGGCACCGGCAGCTTCCACTGCGTTTAGGCAAAGAAGCAATTGACGAGGTCGTTCGCTCCACACCGATTTGGTGCACGCACTTCGACGCGTTTCGGTTTTTTGCACCGTCTTCGCGCGAGCTGAACCGGGTTCGGCCCACGCACGATCGCATCCACAACCTCGAGCAACCCGGATGCCTTCACGCGAACATGGATATTCTACGGTGGGCACTTAAGCTGCAGCCGTTTGTGGCTTCAGAAATTGTCGCAGACGCATTTGATCTGGCGGTCGACATCCGAGAGGTGGACATGCGGGCATCGCCGTATGACATGAGCGCTGTGGGGTTGCCGCCGATAGCAGTCGAAACGGCCGCAGGACGCCTGGAGTATCGTGCGCTTCAGAAGTCCTTCTTTCTGCGTAGTCAGCCGGTGCGGCGGCAATTGCTGCAGGCGGTAGAAAGTCTGCAGGAGGCCCGCGCCGCGTAACGCGTGAGAGTAGCCCGAACGGGCACGGAGGGACGATCGGGCCCGCCCGCAGACGGCTTCCCCCAATTGCGCGCCGCGAGGGCGTCAGACACAACAAACGTCACAGCCCCGCGTTTGAGCCTACATCTTGTCAAATTCCCAGCGACTCATGACCGTCCCATCGGCCTCCGGGAGGCCTGGAACACATATGCTACTAGCCGGCGTCCTCCTGTCGGTGGTCATCTCGGCCGTCGGCGCCGGGGCGGCGACGGCGCAGACAAGCCATGCGTTCCAGATGGCCAGAGTGAAGTACGACGGCGGCGGAGACTGGTACAGCGATCCCGAGTCTCTGCCCGAGCTCCTACAGTTCGTCCGGAGCAACACGGGGGTCGACGTTTCTCCGGAGCCCGAAATCGTCGAGCTCTCGAGCGACAAGGTCTTTCGCTTCCCGTACCTGTACCTGACCGGCCACGGTAATGTGCGGCTGACCGAGCGCGAGGCGCTTAGACTTCGGAGATACCTTCTAGGTGGCGGCTTCCTTCATGTTGATGACAACTATGGCCTCGACCGCCACATCCGTCGAGAGATGAAGAAAGTCTTCCCCGACCAGGAGTTCGTCGAGCTGCCGTTTGACCATCCGATATTCAACGTGCACTACCAGTTTGCCAACGGACTGCCAAAGATCCACGAGCACGACGGGAAGCCACCTCAGGGTTTCGGTCTGTTCGACGACAGCGGACGTCTGGTAGTCTTCTATTCCTATGAAAGTGATCTCGGCGACGGATGGGAGCCCGAGGACGTGCACGATGATCCCCCGGAGATTCGTCAAGCGGCGCTGCAAATGGGCACGAACATCATGCTATACGCTCTGATGAACTAGCAAATGCAACTTGAATGAAAAAGTACCTGATTATCGTGGGCGCCCTGTGTGGGTTCCTCGCCTACACCAACCCCGGGATGGAAGAATTCAGCACATTTGCGCGTAGCGAATCGCAGGCGATGATACGCGACGAGGTTGGCGACACGGCGATTGGCCGAGCGGTCGCCGAGTTCGGATCCAGCCTTGCTGGCGACCTGGCTGACGACGTCACAAGCCGGAAGAACTACGTCTTGTTCAGTACGTACGCGATTGGTGACGACGAACCCGCCTGGCGCTTTCTGGGTATCGCCGGGAGATTTGTCCAACTGGACAAACCGGACGGGTCGACCAACGCGGATTGAAGGGCCCCATTGCGTACATTTGACGCGTAAATCTACCCGAGTTGATGGAAGACCTGAAACATTCCGACCCCGAAGTCTACGCCGCAATACAGCAGGAGGTGGAGCGCCAAAACGACGGCGTCGAACTGATCGCGTCAGAGAATTTTGTCTCGCGGGCTGTACTCGAAGCGATGGGCACGGCGCTCACGAACAAGTACGCCGAGGGACTGCCGGGCAAGCGCTACTATGGTGGCTGTCGTTTCGTAGACGAAGTTGAAGATCTTGCGCGATCCAGAGCCCGCGAACTGTTCGATTGTGACTGGGTCAATGTCCAGCCGCACTCCGGCGCCTCCGCAAACGCCGCTATTTATCTGACCATCCTGCAGCCTGGCGACACGTTCCTGGGGCTCGACCTCGCGCACGGCGGACACCTCACGCATGGGAGCCCGGTCAACTTCTCGGGACTCCTGTACAACGCCGAGTACTACGGTGTCGAACAGGAAGGGCCGCTTGCCGGGCGCATTGACATGGAGCGCGTGCGCGAAAAAGCGCTTCAGGTACAGCCGAAGATGATCTCGATCGGAGCAAGCGCCTACCCCCGAGACTTCGACTACGAAGCCTTCCGTGCCATTGCAGACGAGGTGGGCGCGCTACTGTGGATGGACATGGCTCACACCGCTGGACTCATTGCCGCGGGCGAGCTGAACAATCCCATGAAGCACGCGCACGTTGTGAGCACAACGACGCACAAGACGCTCCGGGGCCCACGTGGGGGAATGATTCTGATCGGCGACGATTTTGAGAACCCGTTCGGCAAGGTCGCTCCGAAGAGTGGTCGGGTAAAACGGATGTCGGAGCTACTCGACAGTGCCGTCTTCCCTGGCATGCAGGGTGGGCCGCTGATGCACGTGATCGCGGCCAAGGCTGTCGCTTTCAAGGAGGCCTTGAACGAAGAGTTTCAAGATTACTCGCGGCAGACGATTCTGAACGCGTCGGCGATGGCAGACGCGTTCATGGACCGAGGTTACCACCTGGTTTCAGACGGCACTGACAACCATCTGATGCTCATCGATCTGCGAAACAAGGGGATCACCGGCAAGCAGGCCGAAGCCGCGCTGGGCAGGGCAGAGATCACGGTCAACAAGAACATGGTACCGAACGACGACAAGAGTCCGTTCGTAACAAGTGGGATTCGAATCGGCACTCCGGCTATGACCACACGCGGCTTTGAGCCCGCGAACTTTGTGCAAGTCGTGGAGATGATGGATAGGGTGTTGACGAACCCGGATGACGAATCCGTCACACTCGCGGTTCGGGGCGAAGTCAAGGAACTGTGCGACCAGTTTCCTCTATACGACTTCGTCCTACCATAAACAGCAGTCGGATGCCAGAAGAGCCGCGAAACAGAAACACAGTGCCCAGCGACCATAAACACGGTGACGCGATGTCAGACAACTTCGGTGACAACGCGCCAGACGTGCTCGACGAGGAGCTAAGCGCCTCGGTCGAAACCGCGACGATGACGCGCCTCGTCGAACTGGGAAAAGAACTATACGACCGCGCCCTCGTGCGGCGTGAGCATGAGGAGATCACCGACCCTCGCGGGAACAGCATCGGGTGGCTCCTGGACACGCGCACGCCCATGCTGAGTGCTGACTCGTTTGCCGAGGTGGGTCGCGTACTCGCACAGCGGCTTGAGACGCGCGGAGTCGCTCAAGTGGCGGGCTTTGGTTTTGGATCGTATGCGCTCGTTTGCTCGGTACTCTCGGCGGCGGCGAGCGTCAACTTTCGCGGTGGGTTCGTACGCGAGCGTCGCAAACCGTACGGCCGGCGGCGGCTGGTCGAAGGTCCGCTTGATCGAGAGCAGCCGGTTGTGCTTCTGGACGACATACTAAACAGTGGCCGGAGCGCCCTGAACGGCGTACGGTTGCTTCGGTCAGACGGATTTGAGGTTGCCGGCGTTCTTACCCTCTTCAACTTCACGTGGAGTGGTGGTCGCCCGCGGCTTGAAGGAGAGGGGCTTTGGGTCGATTCCCTACTCGACCTCAACCTGCGAGAGCAGCCGATGTCCTAGCTGGAGGGACAACCGTGGGCCTGAAGCAGACGTTATTCAAATCCGCACTTAAGCGAACAGGTCGAAAGGCTCTGGGCACGGTGGCGTCAAGGTCTTCGAACGGGCAGGGAGAGATGGCCGAAATGGGCTTTCTCGAACACCTCGAAGACCTTCGATGGACGCTCATCAAGGCCGGAGGCGGCGTTGTCGGCGCTGCCGTCGTCGCCGCGTTCTTTCGCGGCTGGATCATCGACACGCTACTGCTCGGTCCGGCAAAACCTGACTTCTTCATGTACCGGCTCCTCGGCATCGAGGCCGAGTTGCTGGATCTTCAGAACCGAACCATCACCGGTCAGTTCTTCGCCGACTGGGGCACGGTCCTCGCTGTCGGTTTGATACTCGGGTCGCCGATCGTCGTCTACTTCCTGTGGAAGTTCATCGAACCCGGCCTCTACTCGTCAGAAAAGAAGGGACTCAGATTCGCCGCGGTCTTTGCGACGCTCTTCTTCATGATTGGGATCGCGTTCGGGTATTGCATCGTGACGCCGTTTGCGCTTCAGTTCTTCGCCAATTACTCGATCTCGGCGCAGGTCGCAAACGATTTTGATATCACCAGGTACTTCTCGATGGTAACGTGGTGGTCGTTTGGCTCGGGAATCCTGTTCGAGCTGCCGGTCATCGTTTACTTCCTGGCACGAGTTGGAATCCTGACGGATCGCATTATGCGAGACTACCGGCGCTACGCGCTGATCGTCATAATGGTGCTCGCGGCGTTCTTCACCCCGCCGGATCCGCTCTCGATGGTCCTCGTGGCGATTCCGCTGCTCGGCCTATATCAACTATCGATTGGTATCGCCCGTGTCGTTGGCAAGAGGCGACAGCGGGACATTGACGCCGCGTTGGCCTGACCGACGACCACTCCTGACCGCCCAATGACCCTTTCTCTCTACCGCCCGACAGTACGTCTGGCGTTGATCCTCATGGCGCTCACGTTTCTGGCGCCAGCCAGCGCCCGCGGCGGAATGCGGCAACCTGTTGACGACGACTTCTTCGCCATCCAGAAGAACTTCGAGATCTTCGGGGCGATGTTCGAGTCCCTTGTCGGGTCATATGTCGACCCTGTGGACGCCGAACGGCTGATGCGGCGAGGGATTTCGGCAATGCTGCAGGAGTTGGACCCCTACACTGTTTTTCTGGATGAGTCTGACTACAGCGCTGCCAATGTTAGTCGAGCCGGTCGACTGGGAACGGTGGGGCTCGACGCCGACTTCCGAGACGGGCGCTTCACGGTCCTGTCACCGATAAACGGCGGTGCCGCGTTTCGCCAGGGTATTCGGGTCGGAGACGTCATCACGCACGTTGCGCGACGTGAGACCGGGACCATGACGCGGAGTGACATCTTTGAGTTACTCACGGGCGACCCGGGGTCGCTGGTGGAGGTTCGTATCGTTCGGCGCGGTGAGGAGGAGGCGAGAGTCTTCCAGCTTCCACGCGAAATCGTGCAGGCCGACCCGGTTGCCCACGCGGAGGTTCTCTTCGGTGACGCCGACCTAGCGGTCGGGTATGTGAGGTTGTCCACGTTTGCGCCCGGATCAGCAGAGCGGGTACGTGCATCTCTCGTCCAACTGAACGAGACAACGCAGCTTAAGGCCGTGATCCTTGACCTGCGTGACAACCAGGGGGGACTGCTTGAAGACGCGGTGGCGGTCGTTCAGCTTTTTGTACCGCCCGGCTCCCCGGTCGTCTCCATACTCGGGCGCCGGCCGGAAAGTACAGCGGAGTATTCGACCTCCGGCACGCCACTCTTCCCGGATACGCCGTTGGCTGTGCTGATTAACCGGCGATCCGCATCGGCGTCTGAGATAGTCGCAGGCGCCGTGCAGGACCTTGACCGGGGCGTCATTGTGGGAGAGGCCTCGTTTGGGAAAGGCATTGCGCAAACCGTTACGCGATTGCCCTTCAACACAGGCATCAAGATCACAACATCGCGGTTCTATAGCCCGTCGGGCCGAAACATCCAATCCGCCAATTACAGACTGGAGGGCGCGGCGACACCGGATTCGTTGCGTGGCGCGTTCTCCACGAGCAATGGTAGACCGGTTAGAGGGGGCGGCGGAATCGATCCCGACGTGCCGGTCTCAAACGCAGCCGACGGACCACTGCTCGAGGTGCTTCGCCAGGGCGGTCATTTGTTTCGCTACGCGGGCCAGCAGACCGTCCAGCAGAGCCAAGCGGTGACGCCTGACCAGATTGACATGGCGGCGTTTGCCGCATGGTTGTCTCAAGAGCAGATTACGTTCGAAACGCGCGCCGACAAGCTGCTTCGGGA